>CAZOXS010000205.1:0-16174 GCA_964583785.1 uncultured Victivallales bacterium | reverse complement strand
CAAAAAGGAGTGCTGGGGCGGCTACAAGCTGCATCTGGACGTGATCGACGGCGATAGCTCACGAGCCAACCGCAGACGCATCAGAAAACCCCGCGCTGAACGCCGGGACGGGAGGCGTGTGCCCGAAAATCACGATTCTCTTCCATCCGACGGCGCCAAAACCGTCACTCCCACAGCATCCGCCATTTTCCTTGCAGAACCCCTCGTGGTGCCCGGCTTCAAGCGGGAACCACGAGGGGTTCTGCAAGTGCCTCAACTGATTAATATAAATTGTAGACAGTCTATTGGTTTTGTTGCAGGATCAGCGTATGATCATAAATAAAACAGTATGGGCGGGATTGATCAGCTGTTTGCTGGTGACCGGCTGTCAGCCGCCGGATGCGGGGGGGAGGGCGAGTTCGGTGGAAACGGCGAACGTGGTGGTGGATGCCGTGGAAGGCGAACGCGCGCTGGCCTTGGTGCGCGAGCTGGTCGCCATCACACCGCGTCATTCCGGCACGGCGGGGGCCGAACAGGCCGCTCACTGGATTGCCCAGGCGATCGGCCCGTTTTCCGACTCCTGCGAGGTCGACACGTTCACGGATGCCGCGTCCGACGGGCTGCTGCGGTTCCATAACGTGATCGCCACGCTCAAAGGGACGGGCGAGAAAACGGTGATTCTCGGCTCCCATTTCGACACCAAGAGCGGCATCAGCGACACGTTTCAGGGGGCCAATGATTCGGGTTCGAGCACGGGGTTGCTGATCGAGCTGGCGCGCGTGCTGCATGGACCGCCGCGTCTGCCGTTCACGATCGTTTTCGCGTTCTTCGACGGCGAGGAGTGCCGGCGGGCATACGGGCCGACCGATGGGCTGCATGGGAGCCGGCGCTATGTCGGCCAGCTTGCGTCTTCCGGTCAGCTTGCCGCCATCCAGGCGGTCATTGTGCTGGATATGATCGGCGACAAGGATCTGACGGTCACGATCCCGCGCAACACGACCAAGGCGCTGACCGCCCTCGCGTTCCAGGCGGCGGCGGCCGAGGGTGTGCGCGAAAAGTTCCGCCTGGCGTATGGCGATGTGCTCGATGATCATGTGCCGTTCTTCCAACGCGGGGTGCCGACGTTGAACCTGATCGATTTCGAACACGGCAGCGCACCCGGCCTGAACGACTACTGGCATACCGGGCAGGATTCGCTCGAGAACATCTCGGCAGAAAGCCTGCAGCATATCGGGCGGGTGACGCTACGTATCCTCAACGCGCTGGCGGCGGAGTAGGCACGTTCCCTGGCATCGGTGAGCCGGTGGGTTAACGACGACTCGCTCCGTCATTCACGGGTTGACTTCAGAGCGTCGAATACGCGTTGACCATCCAGGACATGGATGTTTTCGGGTAATGGTCCCGGCTCCTTGTCGAGTGACGGGACAAAGATGACATACTCGTGTTGCCGCCGCCTGTTGCCGATGCTGTCCGGTATCGTTTTGGTCATCAAGACGCGGATGGTCTTTTCGATATCCGTCTTTGTGGCGGAGCGCGAGAGACTTTTGCATTCGCCCAGAAGCAGTATGTCGTTATCAAGCGATGTGCAAACAATATCCCATTCGTTTTGGTTGGCCGTCCAATAACGACCGGCTGGCTGCCATTCATGGTTGAGCAGGCCTACGTGCGGAAGCGCCATCCGGCACAGTTCCTCCCAGGCTTGGGCACGCAGTTGAGACCAATTCCTGTCCAGCCACGTTACGCGGACGGCCTTTGATGCGGTCTGCAGGATTCCGCGATGCGGAGCCACCACTTTAAACCAAAGGCGCAGGAATGGATCCGATAGATGAGGCACTTGCAGAACCCCTCGTGGTTTCCGGCTTCAAGCGGAAACCACGAGGGGTTCTGCAAGTGCCTCTACAGCCTATGATGGGTCAATTGATTTGTTTCGGGAGCCTGTCGATGCAGTTTGCCTCGAGTTCGGCCCAGCGGGCCATGAGTTGCTCGATCTGATGCGCGATTTCGGCGGAACGAGCCTGGGTGGCGGCGATTTCGGCGGCGGGACGCTTGTAGAAGTCGGCGTCGGCGAGATCCGCCAGCAGCCTGGCCTGCTCGGTTTCGAGCGCGTCGATGCGTGATTCCATCTGGTCGAGTTCCTGCCGCTCCTTGTTGTTGAGTTTGCGCGCCTTGGGCTTTACCGGTTCCGGTGCTTGAATGGCGGCGGCCACCGGCGGAGAGGCCAGCTCGGTCTGGCGTTGCATGATCCAGTCGTCGTAGCCGCCGGCGTAGGCCTTGACCACGCCGTCGCCCTCGAACACCAGGGTGCTGGTGACGACATTATTCAGGAAGGCGCGGTCATGACTGACGAGCAACAGGGTCTGGGAATTCTGCTGTAGTTGTTCCTCGAGCAGGTCCAGTGTTTCGAGATCCAGGTCGTTGGTCGGTTCGTCCATGATCAGCAGGTTGCAGGGTTGCATGAAGAGCATCGCCAGCAGCAGCCGGTTGCGTTCGCCGCCGGACAGGATTTTGACCGGGGTGCGCGCCCGTGCCGGGGTGAAGAGGAAGTCCTGCAGATAGCTGTAGACGTGCCGCCGCTGGCCGCCGATGTCAAGCATATCCCCGTCGCCCGCGATATTCTGGGCGATGGTCTTCTCGCCATCCAGGACGGTGCGCAACTGGTCGAAATAGGCGATTTCGAGGCGGGTGCCCTGTGTGACCGTGCCGCTTTGCGGCGGCAGTGCCCCGGTGATCAGTTTTAGCAGCGTGGTTTTGCCGACGCCGTTCGGGCCGATGATCCCGACGCGTTCGCCGCGCAGGATGCGCAGGTTCAGGTCGCGAATCAGCGGCGGCTGGCCCGGATAGCCGAAGCTGACGTTTTCGGCCTTCATCACCAGCGAGCCGGATTTGCCGGCCGACTGGAGCTGTAGACGGCTGGTGCCGGATGCGAGGCGCCGTTGCTTGAACTCCTCACGCAGGCGCAACAGTGCCCGCACACGTCCCTCATCGCGTGTTCGCCGGGCCTTGATCCCCTTGCGTATCCAGGCTTCCTCTTGCGTGAGCCGTTTGCCCTTCTTCTCCCACATCGCCTCGTCATCGTCCAGGAGCTGCTGCTTGCGCTTGAGGAACAGGTCATAGCCGCAATCCCAGCCGACCAGCGCGCCGCGGTCGAGATCGAGTATACGGGTGGCCAACCGCCGCAGGAAGGCGCGGTCGTGGGTCACGAAAAGCAGCGTGCCGTTGCGGCGCAGCAGAAAACCTTCGAGCCATTCGATGGCGGCAATGTCGAGGTGATTGGTCGGTTCGTCGAGCAGCAGGACATCCGGCTCGCTGACCAGTGCCTTGGCCAGCAGGGTCCGGCGTTTCATGCCGCCGGAGAGGGTTTCGAAGGGGGCCTCGGGATCCAGCCCGAGTCTTGTCATGGCCTGTTCGGCGGCGTGCTCGTGTTCCCAGTGCTCGGCGTGGGCGTGACGCCGGTCGCCGCTTTCAACCACTTCGCGGACGCTGCCGCTCAGCCCTTCGGGTACTTCCTGCGGCAGGTAGGCGCAGCGGATGCCCGGTGCGCGCAGGATCTCCCCCTCGTCCGGCTCGGTTTCGCCCGCCAGCAGTTTCAGCAGGGTTGATTTGCCGCAGCCGTTGCGGCCGACCAGGCAGGCGCGCTCGCCTGCCTCGATATGCAGCGAAACGCCGTCCAGCAGGGGATCCCCGCCGTAGGCGAGGCTGACGTCACGTAAACTGATCAATGCCATAAGAATCCTATTCGATATCGTAGACGAGAAATTCACAATCAAGATCGCCGTTCTTGAGCGGCACGCTGAATCGCGGGGAGGCCGCGATCTCGCGGCGGTAGTCGGGCGAACCGGCCATCAGGCCGACTCGCCAGCCGTGCAGGCGGGTCACCAGGGCGCCTAAGCGCCGGCAGAAGAGCGGATCCTTTTGCAGTCGCACGCCGTAGGGCGGGTTGGTGATCAGTGTACCGGTGGTGTCAGACGGTGGTGTGTCGAGGATGGAGCGCTGCCGGAAGGCCGGTCTGACCCCGGCTCTGCGGGCATTCTCACGGGCGATCTCGAGTACGGCCTCGTCGCAGTCCGAGGCAAGGATCCGTGCGCATTGCCCACGGGCGGCCTGCCCGCGCAGCTCGCCGCGCAGCGTGCGCATGGAGTCGGCGCATTCGGCGTCGAAATTCGCCCAGCGCTCGAAGCCGAAGCGTTCGCGCAGGAGACCGGGGGCGATGCCTGCCGACCACATGGCCGCCTCGATCGCGATGGTGCCCGCGCCGCACATCGGGTCGGTCAGGGGCGATTGGCGGTCCCACTGCGACAGGCGCAGGATGGCGGCGGCGAGGGTCTCGCGCAGCGGGGCCTCGCCCGCTTCCTTCCGGTAGCCGCGGCGGTGCAGCGGGTCACCGGAGAGATCGAGATAGACGGCGGCCTTGTCGTTGGCCAGGTGGGCGAAAACGCGCACATCGGCATCCTCGCGGTCGACATCCGGCCGCGCGCGCGTCTGCTCGCGCACCTGGTCGACAATCGCGTCCTTGATCTTGAGGGCGGCGAACCCGCTGTGGTTGATCGTGCAGCCGCGGCAGACTGCCGAGACGGCCAGCGTCTGGCGGTAGGAGACAAAGCGCGCCCAGTCGAATGTGCGGATGCCCGCGTAGAGGGCTTCTGGCGTGGGGGCCGGGAAACGGCTGACCAGCACCTGGATGCGCTGGGCGATGCGGCTTTCGAGGCAGGCGCGCCAGCCATCGTGCCAGGAGCCCCGGAACGGGATGCCGCCGCGGTTGAGGCGTACGCTACCGAGGCCCAGCTCGCGCAGTTCCTCGCACAGCGCCTTCTCCGTGCCGGGGATGGCGGCGGCGTAGAATTCGAGCGTCTCGGTTGAAGGGGTGGATGCGTCTGTTGTCATGCTCCGGCCTTGGCTCGCATGGCTTTGACGGCAGCCAGCATGTTGACGGCGTTGCCGCGACCGGCCCGGCGGCGCAGCACGTCCTCCAGCATATCCCAGTCCGCCGGTTCCGGCGGGCTGTCGTAATCCCACTTCTCCTGGTCCGTGCGCTTGAATTGCCACTTCAATGCCCGTTGCGAGACATGAACCCGCGTTTCGCGCTTCACGCCCTCGTCCGGTAATTTGATGGTCCATGAAATCTGGGTATGCATAAAGGTCTCCGTAAAAGGGCGCCATAGTGAGGGATTGCCGCCCTGCGGTCAAGTTTTCCGCATCGGCGGGTATGGAATCCGTCTGTAAGGAACGCGCCCCGCCAGAGAATTGTAGTCAAAACAGGAGGTCATTGTGTTAAAAATCGTATCATTCGTTCTGGTTGGTGGTTTGATTGGGGCCGTGCTCGGGTATTTCGGTAAATGTGCGTCAGGAACGTGCCCGTTTACCGCGAATCCGTTCCGGGGGGCCGGTTTCGGGGCGCTGTTCGGGTTGCTGTTCGCGATTTCCTCGTATGGCAATCCCTTCCAGAAGCGCGAGGTTGTACCTGATTCCGCCAATATCGTCCATTTGGCGGATGCGGCGGACCTCGGTCGTCTGCTGGCGGATTCCAAGGTGCCGGTGATGCTCGATTTCTACGCCGACTGGTGTGGTCCTTGCCGGAAGCTGGCGCCGGAATTGTCGCGGCTGGCAGACCAGTGGGGCGACGGGGCAAGGATCGTCAAGATCAACGTTGACAAGCATCGCGATTTAGCGGGACGCTACAATGTCAGCAGTATCCCTGACATACGCGTTTACATGGGCGGTGTCGAAAATCAGCGCGCTATGGGGTATCGTTCGCAGACCCAGCTTGGTGAGATGCTGGCGGCGGCGGGTGGACTTCCTGGCCAAACGGCTCCCGTGGAGACCGTGGCCAGAAGCGAATCGATGGAAGAAAGCGTGAACATAAAGGAAGGGAGTGACGATATGGTTGTGTTGAAGGTTGGTGACAAGGCCCCCGATTTCAGTTTGCTGGATCAGGACGGCAAGACCATCAAATTAGCCGATTTCGCCGGCAAGAAACTGCTGGTCTATTTCTATCCGAAAGCCGATACCCCCGGTTGCACCAAGCAGTCCTGCGAGGTCAGCGAGTCGCTGGCGGTATTGCGCGAAGCGGGAATGGAGGCGGTCGGTATCAGCCCCGACAGTCCGGCGAAGCAGAAGAAATTCGCCGAGAAATACGGCCTTGGGTTCCCGCTGCTGGCCGACGAGGAGAAGACCGCAGCCGAGGCCTACGGCGTCTGGGGCGAGAAGTCGATGTACGGCAAACGCTTCTTCGGGATTGTCCGTTCGGCGTTCGTTGTCGGTGAAGACGGCAAGCTGCTGGCGGTCGGTTACAAGATCAGCCCGTCCGACACGGTCCCCTTCGCCCAAAAGGAGGCGGGTCAAAAGTAACAAAATCCTGTCTATCCGGTTATCCTGTCCGCGATCGGGATCCGGGGTTAATACGCGTTCTTGCGGGCGATGAACGTTTTGAGCAGGATCTTGAAATCGAACGCGAGTGACCAGTTCTCGAGGTAGTACAGGTCGTACTTGACTCGTTCGCGCAGGTCGGTGTTGCCACGCAGCCCGTTGACCTGGGCCCAGCCGGTCATACCGGGCTTGGAGACGTGGCGCGACATGTAGTTGCCGATCTCCTCCTTGAACTGTTTGACGAAGTGCGGCCGTTCGGGGCGCGGACCGACCAGCGTCATGTCGCCTTTGAGCACGTTCCAGAACTGCGGGAGCTCGTCCAGGTTGTGGGTTCGCAGGAACTCGCCGACGCGTGTGCGGCGGGCATCGTTCTCGACCGTCCAGACCGGCCCGGTCTGCGCTTCGGCATCCACCGGCATTGTGCGCAGCTTCAGCAGGGTAAAGCAGCGGCCGCCTTCGCCGCAACGCTCCTGGCGGTAGAATACCGGCCCCGGCGAGGAACGCTTGATCAGGACGGCGGCCACCGCGAATACCGGCAGTGAGAGCAGCAGGCCGACCGTTGCGCCGACGATATCCTCCCCGCGTTTCAGCAGGCGGTTCCACAGGGAATCGAGCGGCCAGGCGCTGATGCCCAGCAGCGGGATGTCGTTCAACGATTGCACATCCATGCTGGAGGTCATGATCCGGAACAGGTCCGGCACCATCTTGAACTGCACCAGATGCTGCTCGCAGAGCAGCAGGATCTGCACGATGCGGTCGTGCGGGATCGACGGGTCGGTCAGGATGACCTCGTGTACATGCAAATCGCGGATACTTGATTTCAGGTCATCCAGCGTGCCGAACAGCAGCTCGCGCGCGATACCGGGATCAGGCGTTTCCATGCCGGTACGCAGGAAGCCGATCACCTGTGCGCGCAGCATCGGCTCGTCCTTGAGTGTGCGGGTGACGTGCAGGGCGACGTGGTCGGTCCCGAGAATCAGGACGTTGCTCTTGGTGTGACTGTGTCGCGCCAGGTTCCATTCGATACGGAAAAGCAGGTAGTGCTCGAGCAGGACCAGGAATGCGATGGTCAGGAACGAGAGGCCGATCACCAGGCGGGCGAAGTCCGCCTCGTTCTGCATGGCGAAAGCCATCACCGTGGCACAGACGATGCCGATGCCGATCGCCCGGATCAGCCGCGGGATCTTGTCGACGAACGTACCGGTCTGCGGCCGGACAAACAGCGCATGCGAACGGAACACCAGGAGCATGACGCCGGTGGCGACGGCGGCACCGAGGCTGTAGAGGTGGTACAGCCCCGGTGGCGGCGGAATCGCGATACTGAACAGTCCGCTATCGAACCGCAGCCAGGTTGCCAGCAGGAACCCGCCGAATATGGCCACGGCATCCACCGCGACCGCCAGGGCACTGAGCAGCGTATCGGAAACATCGTTTCTTTGCATGGTGTGGCATGGTAGCTACCCGCGCCCGTTAGCGCAAGCCCGCAAGCACGTGCGGTCTCCCGGGATAGCGGATGACCCAGAAGCGCGAAAATGGCAATTAGTTGACGCGATTCGGCTCTTTCCGTCCTTCGTATGCTCTGGTAAAATCCCAAAGCTGCCGAGTCTCTCTTTGCAAGGCCAGCGGAGTTAAGGAAAACCAGATGGGTGATTGGCAGACGGCCTATTACGTGAGGTAGCGGGAGGTTAAATGACACATGGAATGGTGATGCGGTATCCGGCCACGCGCTGGCAGGATGCGTTGCCGACGGGAAGCGGGATTGCGGGGGCACTGGTGTATGGCAATATCCAATGCGAGACCGTTGTTTTGAACCACGGTAAGCTTTACTATCCGCGTGCGCGTCCCGCGATGGCGGATGTGTCCGGCAAATTGCTGGAAATGCGCTCGCTGATGGAGCAGGGCGCGTGCCGCGAGGCGGCGCAATTGATGCGCGATACGTATACGGAACGGGCGGGATCACAGTCGGCCGCAGTCGATCCGTATCAGCCGCTGTGTTCGATCTGCCTGAAATCGGGAACGGACGGCCCCTTCCGGAACTACCGTCGCGGGGTTGATTTCGAGACGGGGCGCGCCTGGGTGGTATGGAGCGACAATACCGCGACCTTCACGCGTGAGGTCTTTGTGTCGCGGCTCACGGACACGGTTTTCATGCGGATACGCGCGGACAAACCGGGAGCGGTCGCCTGCTCGCTCGCGTTGATTCGGACGGTAAGTGAACAGATCAACGCCAAGCTGATACACACCGGTGCCAAGGTTGATGATTTTGTGATTGATTCGGTGCAGCAGGCTTCGGCATCTGACAGGCGACTGTCCTTTACCGGCACGTATCCGAACGGCTTCTCCTTTGGAGCCGTGGGGCTTGTTGAGACACCCGGCGGTACGATCACCGAGGCGGATGGCGAATTCGTGGTGAAGGGGGCGAATGAAGTTGTCTTGCAGGTGCGCCTGTTTGTCGGTGAGGCACCGGAAGCGGCTGTGCCACGCCTGGTGCTGGTGCTTGGTGACGCGAGGACGACCTATGATGCCGCGTTTGCTGAGCATGCCGCCATTCATTGGGAGATGTTCGGACGGGTGGCATTGACGCTTGGGCGGGACGATGCCAGCAGCAATGAGGAATTGCTGATGCAGGCGTATGATGGGACCCCGTCTGATGCGTTGATCCAGCGGATGTGCGACTATGGACGCTATCTGCTGATCTGCTCAAGTCGTCCAGGCGGGATGCCTGCCAACCTACAGGGGCTCTGGAATGGCGATTACGCGCCGGCGTGGAACGCCGACTTCCATACGGACGAGAACATTCAGATGAATTACTGGCCGGCCCTTCAAGGCGGTTTGCCGGAGACGGTGCTGCCGATGTTTTCATATTTCGAGCGTTATATGGATGACTTCCGGCAGAACGCGAAATACAACTTCGGGTGTCGGGGTATCGAGCTGCCGCTGGCGATGACGACGCATGGTTTGGCCACGCCCATGGGGTATGCGAACTGGACGGCTGCCGCCGGCTGGATTGGCCAGCATTTCCATGACTACTACCTTTTTACCGGGGATACGGATTTTCTCCGGGATCATGTGATCCCGTGGCTCAAGGAAACCGCTCTGTTCTATGAGGATTTTCTCTATGAGGGCACCGATGGCACCCTTGTGTTCAACCCTTCTGTTTCGCCCGAGAACCGCCCGGCGAATGGCAACAGCCTGATTACAATCAATGCCACGATGGACGTGGCGGTCTGCCGCGAGGTGCTGACCCATCTTTGCCGCGCCTGTGAGACGCTGGGCGTTGAAGCCGAGGGGGTGTCCCGGTGGCAGGCGATGCTGGCGAAGTTGCCTGCGTATCAGGTCAACGAGGACGGTGCCATCCGTGAGTGGATGCACCCCGCGTTTGATGACAACTACCATCACCGTCACCAGTCGCATCTTTATCCGGTGTTCCCCGGGCTGGAGGTGACGCCGGAATCGAATCCGGAGATCTTTGAGGCGTGCCGCGTGGCGGTTGAAAAGCGTCTGGTGATCGGGCTTACCAGCCAGACGGGCTGGTCGATGGCGCATATGGCCAATATCTACGCACGACTGGGGCTGGGGGATCGTGCGTTGGCGTGTCTAGATATCCTGACGCGTAGCAGCGTGGGTCCGAATCTGTTCACCTATCACAACGACTGGCGGCAGATGGGGTTGAGCTCGGGCTGGGGGGGAGAACCTCCGTTCCAGATTGATGCCAACTTCGGCATGACGGCCGCAGTGTTCGAGATGCTGGTTTTCAGCAAGCCCGGTCTCATCAAGCTATTGCCGGCGCGGCCTGCCCGTTGGGAATCCGGAAACGTGTCCGGACTCTGTTGTCGTGGTGGGGTTCGTGTGGATACAATGGCATGGAATGCGAGTGCAGGAACGTTCTCGGCTACGCTGACGAGTAAAACCGATCAGGTCGTGTGTGTGCGTGTGCCAGGCTTTGTGGAGGATGTGCGCATTGACGCGGTCCAGTCGCCGGCCACCAAGGATGGCTATGTGACGGTGATGCTGAAAGCGGGATCCCCGTGCAGGGTTGACGCGAGAAAAGGCTAAGTTTGTTTCAACGGTTTTCTGTGGTGAACCGCAGGTGGTTCGAGATGATGACACGAAAGGACGCAGGGGCAATGGTAAAGTTATTATGGGTTGCGGTTATGGGGCTGGTGTGTGCGGGAGCTGCTATGGGCGTTGAGATCGAGGCTCTTGCGGCTTCGCCCTCGTCAGCGGATACGGCTTTAGTTGAGGCGTTGATGTCCCTGGATGCGCATATTCGCGGGGCGGAAACGCTGGATGATGAAGCCGTGGACGCATTGACGAAGACGGTCACGGCCAACAGGAAGCAGCTTCTCGTCAGCGAGACAGCACTTCGCGCGGCACAGGCGTTGGTGACGGCTTTCGACACGCAGCACGGTCCGCTCTGGGTAGCTCACCCGCCCTTGAATGGCAAGCAAAAGCAGGCGGGCGACGCCACCAAATGGGCCGTATTCTGGGTCATGCAGCATTTGCTCGATGAGGTCTACACGACGGCGGGGATGCAGGCGCATCGCGCACTGCTTGATGGGTTCCGCTTCGGTAGCGCTGATCACTTCCCGGGCAAGGTTGAGGCAACGTTAGACTCGAACACCGTTTATAGCGTCAAAATCAATGCCAGTTATCCGGAGACCTGGGGGAGTCCCGTCATGCATATGGAGCGACCGGCGCGCAAGCCCACCGGCGCCTATCTCGTACCCGGAACGGTGGCGACGGTAACCGTGCCGCCGTCCCTGGTCGGTAAGGGCTATCAGATTCGCGTTGGTGCGCATTCGTGGGATCATGCCAGGAAGCCGCGGGTACTGCGTCTTTATCGCGTTACCGCCCTGTATGATATCGACAGCACCGACGTTCAGGTGGCCAATCCGCTGGGGGGCGGCATCTATATCGAGGCGCCGTATCAGGCGGATGCCGGCGTTGTAGAGGTACAGGTGCGGAATGCCGTGCGATCACCCTACTTTTCCTGGAAGCCGTTTCATCGGACGTCCAATGCGGAATGGCAAACGGTGGAGCGTTTGCACAAGGCCCCGTGGGCGGACTTCCAATCGGAAAAATACATGATGCAGGTTCCCACGAGCTGGGTGTATGCGCTCGACGATGCGGAGAGCCTCATGGAGAATTGGGACAAGGCGCTGGATGTCTTCAACGATGTGATGGGGCGTCCGCGCTTGTTTGGTCGCGAAGTGCTCTATAACCAGGTTGATCTCCAGTTGCGGGGAAAGGCCTTTCATCCGGGGTATCCCGCCGGCAACCGGGGCTACGATCCGGCCGAGGCAACCGACGGCTACAGCAAGCACCATATTGTCCGCGGGCCACAACATGCCCACAACTATGAGTTTCATGAACTGGGCCATGGTTTTCTCTTCCCTAAATATGCGGGTGACAGGGAATCGGCCGTCAATTTCCCGCATGTGGCGGTCATGAATCTCGCCTTCGGCAACGATCTGGATGAAGCGTTCCGGACATCACGATTTGCCGATAACGACCCCTTCAAGACGCTGGAAACCGCCGCGATGGCGTGGATGATGAGCGACAACTTTCTTGGTGGGGGCCTCATGCTGAATTATGAGCGGTCCTACCAGCTCAAGGGGCATGCGAAGTATGTGGACATCGCGCGTTTGTTCGGCTGGGAGACGATCGGGCGGTTTTTCCGTTCGACTGAGCAGGATTACATGGACGGCAAGCCGTGGCCTCCTAATGCGGAGGGCGAGGCCGGGGATACTTATACGCTGCGTCTATCCGAGGCGGCCGGTGTGGATCTGCGGCCGCTGATCCATTTCTGGGGCATCCCGATTGTGAACGAGGAGAAGGCGGACGCCGCCATCAAGGCCGCCGGTCTCGCGCCGTCGGCCAAGGTGTATGACACGCTTTTGGCCTATCAGGCATTGATTCCTGCCGATAAGGCGGCTTTTCGTGAATATGCCCTGAAATGGTGGGGCAAGCAGCCCGATGCCGAGGGATTCACAACCGAATGTAATCATGCGGCACGCTGGGAATCCTATGACGAAGCCAAGGCGACCCAAACGCGTGCCACGGTGCAGGCTATCCTTGATCGCTATTTCCCCGATGGCCGCCCAGACGCCATCTGAGTCAGGTGATTAATGATGAAGGGTGTGGTAGTTGATTAATAGTTGATTAATAGGGACAGGCCCGTTATTGAGTTGACGGGGCTTGGGGTTTGTGGCAGGTTTTGCGTTGTTGCTCTTGAGGGATGCCAGTACAAGGAGGTGGTGATGCGTGTGGCGCGGTTGAAGGAGTCGGGAAAACGGGCCTGCTACCATGTGATGAGCCGGATCGTGGACCGGCAGATGGTGATGGGTACGGAGGAGAAGGAGAAATTCCGCAAGCTGATGCGGGCGGTGGAGGCGTTTTCCGGCGTGCAGGTGCTGACCTACGCCATCCTCGACAATCACTTCCACCTTCTGCTCGAAGTGCCTGAACCGCAACCGGTAAACGATGAGGAACTCATCCGCCGACTGGGTTTCCTTTACTCCCCCGACCAGGTCGGACGCATTGCCTTGTGGATCAAGCAGGCGCGCGAGGACGGCGGCGATGATGCGGCGGAGCTGATCAAGGCCCGCTACACCTGCCGGATGCATGAACTGAGCGAGTTCGTCAAAACCCTCAAGCAGAAGTACACCCAGTGGCACAACAAACGTCACAACCGTGAAGGTACACTCTGGTCGCAGCGCTTCAAGAGTATCATGATCGAGCCTAAACGGGCCAAGGATGGCCAATGGAACAATGCGCTTCTCACCATGGCCGCCTATATTGATCTTAATGCTGTTCGTGCGGGCATTGTGGATGATCCCAAGGATTACCGTTTCTGCGGTTACGCCGAGGCCTGCGGCGGCGGTAGCAAGGCCCGCGAAGGGATTGCCGCTGTTTTCGAGAATTACGGGCAACGCCTGCAAGGCTGGGCCAAAGCAGGCGGCATGTACCGCGAACAGCTTTATGTGCGAGGCGAGCACACCCAGCGCAAGGCGGGCTTTGCGCATGAGACTGTAAACGCCGTGCTTGAAAGCGGTGGGAAACTGACTGCCGCCCAGGCGCTGCACTGCCGTGTGCGGTACTTTACCGACGGCGTTGTGCTTGGCGGCAAGGCGTTTGTCGAAGAGGTCTTCGAGCGCAACCGCCAGCAGTTCGGTGTGAAGCGTCGAAAGGGGGCGCGGCCGCTGCGAAATGCCGATTTCGGCGGATTATGCACCATGCGGGATCTACGCCGGGCTGCCATCACACCCTCAAAAGCGGCCTGAGATCCGCTTGGCCATTATGCCGAATGATTGATCAGGGCCTTTGCGTCCTGTCGCAGTGCGTTAAGATCGTCTCCAATCACGTCCCATACGATCTGGTCGTCGATTGAATCATAGCCGTGCGCAAGAATATTCCGGAACGATACGATCTCCCGGTGGTTCCTGATTTGTTCAAGAATATCAGCGTCATCACGCCGGATTCGATTAAGTGCTTCACCTATGATCTCACATTTCCGCTCGATCGCGCTGCGCAAGATGTCATCGCTAATGTAATCATCAAACGTTTTCCCGGCGGTAAACTGTTTGATGGCATCTACAGCCTGGATGATATCGTGCAGATGCGCGGTTGTGTTAGCCTTCATAGATCGGCACTCTTTCAGCAAAAATACGGCGTTGGACGTATGGGTTGCGGAGGCCGGAAGGCGTCAGAAGGTCAACCTTGCAATGGAAGCGGTCCTCAAGGCGGTGCAAAAGACCGAAAAAACGCTTAGCCGGGTGATCGGAAGGCTCTTTGAATTCGACAAGCAGGTCGAGGTCGCTATCGGAAGCATCCTCGCCGCGAGCGACCGACCCGAATACATCCAGCCGCTTGACAGAGAAAGCCTCGCAATCTGACGCAACAGCATTTTTTATCAGCTCAATATCCATACCCTCCATATTGCGTCCATCTGTATCACCTGTCAAGTTGGCAATGCGGGATTGACGCTTTACGGCCCTCGGTGTAGTGTTCACGTTATTGTCAATAGAGTGGATTGTGTTACGGTTTCGCAGTGGAATGGAGCGGGCATGTTAGCGACGGTTTTTTCGGGGGCGGTGCAGGGCGTTGATGCTTATGCTGTCGAGATCGAGGTCAATGCCGGGCATGGCGATCCGCAGGTGGTGACGGTCGGGTTGCCCGACACGGCTGTCAAGGAGAGCAAGGACCGCGTCTATACCGCCATGGTCAATTCCGGCTTCGATACCCACATGGGCCGCACGACGATCAATCTTGCCCCCGCCGACATCAAGAAGGAAGGCCCGATTTATGATCTGCCGATCGCCATCGGCCTGCTGGCCGCCCAAGGCGAGATCAAGCCGGAGTTGCTGCGCGATTTCGTGATGCTCGGTGAGCTGGCATTGAGCGGCGAAGTGCGCCGGGTGAAGGGCGTGCTGCCGATCGCCCTGAAGGCGCGCGCCATGGGCAAGCGCGGCATTCTCGTACCGGCGGACAATGCCGAGGAGGCGGCCGTGGTCGAGGGCCTGGAAGTTTATCCCATCCGCACCCTGCGTCAGGCGGCGGATTTCCTCTGCGGCACCGAGGCGCTGCGTCCCTGCGCGGTGGATGTCAACCGCGTCTTCGGCGAGATTCTTGAGCACGAGGCCGACTTCGCCGACGTCAAAGGCCAGGAGCAGGCCAAGCGCGCGCTGGAAGTGGCGGTCGCCGGCGGGCACAACATCCTGATGGTTGGACCTCCGGGAACCGGCAAGACGATGCTGGCCAAGCGCATTCCCTCGATCCTGCCAGCGCTGAGTCTGGAGGAGGCGCTAGAGGCCACCAAGATCCACAGTATTTCCGGTACACTGCCGGCCCATGCGGCGTTGATCGAGCATCGCCCCTTCCGGTCGCCGCACCACACGATTTCGGATGCGGGGTTGCTTGGCGGCGGGGCGCACCCGATGCCGGGCGAGGTCAGTCTGGCGCATCGGGGCGTGCTTTTCCTCGATGAGCTGCCCGAGTTCCACCGCAACGTGCTCGAGGTGCTGCGTCAGCCGCTCGAGGATGGTAACGTCACGATTTCGCGGGCGGCTTCCAGTGTGACCTTCCCCTGCGAATTCATGCTGGTGGCGGCGATGAACCCCTGTCCGTGCGGGTTTTATTCCGACCCCAAACGCGAGTGCCGCTGCACAGCCCGCAACATCCTGAAGTACCGCAGCAAGATCTCCGGTCCGCTGCTCGACCGTATCGATATCCATATCGAAGTGCCATCCATGGCCTACGAGGAGCTGTCGGCCCTGCAGCCGGGCGAGACTTCCTCCGCCATCCGCGAGCGGGCTACCCAGGCTCGCCATGTGCAGCGCGAGCGTTTTCGCGGCAAGACCGGCAAGCGGCAGATCCATTGCAATGCCGACATGGGAGCCAAGCAGGTGCAGACCTATTGCGAGCCGACCCGCGATGCGGCGGATCTGCTCAAGATGGCGATTTCGCAGTTCAACTTCAGCGGCCGAGCCTACGACCGCATCTTGAAAGTGGCCCGGACGATTGCCGATCTGGAAGGCGCAGAGCAGATCCAGACCCATCACATCAGCGAGGCGATTCAGTACCGGACGATGGATCGACCGTTGTAGAGATAAATTTGGCCACAAAAGGCAAAAATCACAAAAGGGAGGCACTTGCAGAACCCCTCGTGGTTCCCGCTTGAAGCCGGGCACCACGAGGGGTTCTGCAAGGAAAAATGGCGGATGCTGTGGGAGTGACGGTTTTGGCGCCGTCTGATGGAAGAAAATCGTGATTTTCGGGCACACGCCTCCCTTCCCGGCGTTCAGCGCGGGGTTTTCTGATGCGTCTGCGG
>CAZOXS010000204.1:0-4646 GCA_964583785.1 uncultured Victivallales bacterium | reverse complement strand
GGCATGGCCGGACGCGCCGCCAACCTGCACCGCCTCGGCGGCAACCGCTGGGCGCGCGAGAAGGGGGCGGCCCAGAAGGCGGTGCATGACCTTGCTGCGGAACTGCTCGAGATCCAGGCGCGGCGCAACCTGCTGCAAGGCCATGCCTTCCCACCGGATACCCCGATGCAGCACGAATTCGAAAATGCCTTCCCCTTCCAGGAAACCGTCGACCAGGAAACCGTCATCCGCGAGGTGCGGGCCGACATGGAAACCATCCGTCCAATGGACCGCCTGATCTGCGGCGATGCCGGCTACGGCAAGACCGAAGTGGCCATGCGCGCCGCCTTCAAGGCCGTGCAAGATCACCACCAGGTCGCCGTGCTGGTGCCGACCACGGTCCTGGCCCAGCAGCACTACCAGACATTTTCCGAGCGCATGGCGGGGTTCAACATCCGCCTCGCCGTGATCAGCCGTTTCCAGCCCCCCGCACGGCGACGGGACATCCTACAGTCGCTCGCCGCCGGCGCGATCGACATCATCATCGGCACGCATGCCCTCGTGCAACCGGGCGTCAGCTTCGCGAATCTGGGACTGGTGATCATCGACGAGGAGCAGCGTTTCGGCGTGGCCCACAAGGAGCGGCTCAAGAAGGTGCGGCAGCAGGTGGATGTGCTCACGCTGAGCGCAACCCCGATCCCGCGCACGCTCTACATGAGCATGACCGGCGCACGCGACATGAGCCTGATCCGCACTCCGCCACGCGAGCGCGTCGCCATCGAGACGGTCATGGCCAATGCCACCGACGAGGTCATACGCGCTGCCATCCGCCGCGAGCTGGCCCGCCGCGGCCAGGTGTACTTCCTGCATAACCGGGTGATGTCCATCCAGCGCCTGCGCGACCGGATTGCCGCGCTCGTGCCCGAGGCGGCAATCGAGATCGCGCACGGGCAGATGAAGGCGTCCGTGCTCTCCGGCGTGATGCGCCGCTTTGCCGCCGGCGAGGTAGACGTGCTGCTCTGCACGACCATCATCGAGAGCGGGCTGGATATACCCCACGCCAACACCATCCTGATCGACCGTGCCGACCGTTTCGGCATTGCCGACCTTTACCAACTTCGCGGACGCGTCGGGCGCTCCGACCGCAAGGCCTACGCCTACCTGCTGTTGCCCGCCCACGGCAAGGTGGACAGCGACGCACGCGAACGCATCCAGGCCGTACGCCGCCACGCCGGACTGGGAGCCGGCTTCAACCTGGCGGTGCGCGACATGGAAATCCGCGGGGCGGGCAACATCCTTGGATCGGCCCAGAGCGGGCATATCTCGTCCGTCGGCTTCGGTCTTTACTGCCGGCTGCTCGAACGCGCAATCGCCCGATTGAAGGGCGAAGCCGTGACCCCGCTGTTCTCGACCGAGCTGCGGCTCGATTTCATCCGCCCCGCACAGGAGAAGGACAGAGGTGCTGCCGCCATGTTGCCGCATGCCTACATCCGCGACGAGCGGTTACGCGTGGCGGTCTACCGTCGCCTCGCCGAGGCGACCGAACCGCACGCCATCGTCGATCTACAGGCCGAAATCACTGACCGCTTCGGGCCGCTGCCCCCTTCGGCCAAACGCCTCTTCGCGATTGCCGAGCTGCGCGTGCTGGCCGCCGCCAAGGGTATCGCCATCCTGGAGGTCCGCGACGGGCGCATCATGATCCGGCAAGGCAAGGAGTACATCACCGACAGCGGCACGTTCCCTCGCCTGCAATCCACCGACCCCGACCGCGCCATCGCCGAACTCCGCCGACATGTCGCCGAGACTCGCTAAGTCTCCGATTCCAGCCTTGAATTAGACCGGCGAACCGTGTAAGTTTGCGCACATAGATGAGGCACTTGCAGAACCCCTCGCTGTGCCCGCTTGAAGCCGGGCACAGCGAGGGGTTCTGCAAGTGCCTCTCACAATGTAATTACACTTGAACTGGTCGTCAACCATCATTTCCTTGAACCTGTGCCGGTAATCGTGCAATATTCTGCCTGCCAAGAAGCGGGACTGGCACCCTGCCTGTCCGGGTGGAAGGGAAAGGCGACTAATCGTGAGCGAAAACCATATCCAAGCGCGTATCGCGGACCTGCGCCGCCGGATCGACCACCACAACCGTCTCTACTACCAGGAGGCCACCCCCGAGATCAGCGACCGCGAGTACGACTCGCTTTACCGCGAGCTGCTGGACCTGGAAGCCAAACACCCCGAATACGCATCGCCGGAGTCGCCGACCCAGCGGGTCGGCGGTGCCCCGCTAGCAGCCTTCGAGACCGTGCGTCACGCTGTGCCGATGATGAGCCTGGACAACACCTACAGCAAGGACGAGATCGGCGACTGGATGGCGTCGCTGCCGAAGCTTCTGGCACCGGGCACGCCGTTCTCGTTCATCGTCGAGCCCAAGATCGACGGCGTGGCCTTTTCCCTGCGCTACGAGCAAGCTCGACTGTACCGCGTGGCCACGCGCGGCAGTGGCACCGAAGGCGACGATATCACCGCCAATGTCCGTACCATCCGCTCGATCCCGCTGCATATCCCCGGCGCGGAAGACATTGCCGTGCTGGAACTGCGCGGCGAGGTCTACATGACGAAAAGCGGCTTTCTACGGCTCACGCAGCAGCAGGTCGAGCAGGGGCTTCCGCCCTTCAAGAACCCGCGTAATGCCGCCGCCGGCTCACTCAAGCAGCTTGACCCGCGCGTGGTCGCCAGCCGTCCGCTGGATGCCGTACTCTACGGCACCGGCGAACTCAAGGGGATTGCCTTCGACACACACGCGGCGCTGCTCGGCCAACTGCGTGACTGGGGCGTACCCGCACCGCCCGTTGCCCGGCACTGCGCGGATGCCGATGCCGTGCTCGCTGCCATCGATGAGCTCGACCGCCAGCGGCACGATTTCCCATTCGAGATCGACGGAGCCGTGATCAAGATCAACGAGCGCACGCTCTACGAGACACTGGGCGTGACGGCACGCAGCCCGCGCTGGGCGCGTGCCTATAAATACGCGCCGGAGCAGGCGGAAACGGTTATTGCATCGATCACCATCCAGGTCGGACGCACCGGTGTACTTACTCCGGTAGCGGAACTGGAACCGGTGACCGTCTCGGGATCGGAGATCCGCCGCGCCACGCTACACAATGGCGACGAGATCGCGCGCAAGGATATCCGCATCGGCGACCGCGTAAAAATCGAGAAGGCTGGCGAGGTGATTCCCGCCGTCGTGGAGGTGATCATCGCCGCGCGACCGGCCGATTCGGTCCCCTTCTCCATGCCTGCCCACTGCCCCGCCTGCGGCAGCACGGTTCACCGGCATCTCGGCGAGGTTGCCCTGCGTTGCGAGAACATCCAGTGCCCCGCGCAGACCGTGCGCTGGCTGCTGCATTTCGCCTCGCGCGGTTGCCTGGATATCGAGTCGCTCGGCGACGCGGTGGCGGAAAAACTGGTCGAGACCGGCATGGTCTCATCGCCGTTCGACCTGTTCACGCTCAAGGTGCGGCAACTGGGCGCACTTAATCTCGGGACGTCGGAGTCACCACGGTTGTTCGGCGAGAAGAACGCGCAGAAGGTGATCGAGGCTCTGGAACGTGCCCGGACCATGCCGCTGGAGCGCTGGGTTCATGCGCTCGGGATTCCCGAGGTCGGCAAAACCGTCGCGCGCCAGATCGCCCAGGCACACGACTCGATCGAGGCCATTGCCGACTCGCCGATCCTGCGTGATATCCTTGAGCAGGACGATCTGCAAACACAGGCCGTCGAGGTCAATCCGCGTTCACGGGCCAATCCGCCTGCCGACAAGGCGGACTGCGACCGCCGCGCGGAGCAACTCAACGCCATCCACGACCGAATGCTCGCCATCGCCGACCGACTGCAAGCCGTCGGCCAGATCGAACAGCGCGTGGTCAAGGAAGGCCGCGACGGCATTCGCCAGATCAAGTTGCTGACGGTCATCAAGCGCGATGCCGCCAGTCAGGTGCTCGACTTCTTTGTATCCGAACGCGGACAGGACGTCTTGCGTCGCATTGAGGCGCTGGAACTGCAACCGGTCAAAACCGAGGCCCCGGCCAGCGACGTGCTGACCGGCAAGACATTCGTACTGACCGGAACGCTGTCGAACATGAACCGCGAGGTGGCCGCCGACGCCATCCGGGCCTGCGGCGGGACAGTGGCCGCATCGGTTTCCGGCAACACGGACTTCCTCGTGGCGGGCGCGAATACGGGAGCATCAAAAACCGCCATGGCAACCGAACTGGGCGTACCCGTGATCGACGAGGTCACACTGCTAGCCATGCTTGGCAACGTCGAGACAGAAACAGATAAGCACAAATCAAAAACACAGCCCGCCGATCCGCAACTCAGCCTGTTCTAGTGGCGGTCTTTATCGCTGTAGAGGCTCTTGCAAAACCCCTCGCCCTTGTTTCCTATAGGCAGTACCATGCCGCCGCCAAACACGATGCGCGGGATATTAGCTCGAGCCTGTCCGAAAAGGTTTTTTCGGCTAGGCGTGTTCAGTGTTCGGTGTTCAGAGTTCAGGAATTTGGCCATCGCCGTTCTGACGGCGGCAAGTGCATTTCCAGGGACTTTTCGAGGCCGTTAAGCATACGGATGCACTCCTTGTAGCGATTGCGGTAAGCGCCGTACGTGGACTG
>CAZOXS010000203.1:0-4131 GCA_964583785.1 uncultured Victivallales bacterium | reverse complement strand
GACCGTATCGGTGACATAGGGCCGGATCTTCTCGGCGGCATCCAGGTAATCGGCCAGCAGGGCCTCCTCGTCGAGCGGTTTTCCGCCGAGGGCCTGGAGCACGCGGTTGGCCTCGTCGAGGCGCGAGCGCAGCAGCTCCGGAAAATCCGATGCCAGCAGGTCGCCCGCCCGCAGGCCGATACGCGAGACCTTGTCGCTGTAGCAGGGGCCGATCCCGCGCTTGGTCGTGCCGATCTTCTCGTCGTCCGCCAGCCGTGCCTCGCGGGCGGCGTCGATCTCGCCATGGTACGGGAAGACGATGTGGGCGCGGTCGCTGACGAACAGGCGGCCAGCGACGGTCTTGCCCGCGCTTTCGACCTCGGCAATTTCATCGAGCAGGGCGCGCGGGTTGACCACGAGGCCGTTGCCGATGACGCATTGCTGGCGTTCGCGCAGGATACCGGAGGGGATCAGGTGGAGCACGTACTTCTCGTTGCCCATCTTGACCGTGTGGCCGGCATTGTTGCCACCCTGGAAACGCACGACCAGATCGACATCCTTCGCCAGCACGTCAATAATCTTGCCTTTGCCCTCGTCGCCCCATTGGGCACCGATCAACACTGTATTCGCCATCTCGCCTCTCCCCTTCGTTATTGCTTTACCGCCTGTTTCAAGATTGTCGCCACATAGTCCTGCATCTCGCCGGTCAATTCCGGATAGACCGGCAATGCCAGCACCTCCGCCGCCGCCTGTTCGCTGACTGGGAAATCGCCGGGTTTGTAGCCCAGAGACCGGAAGCACTCCTGCAGGTGCAGCGGCACGGGGTAATACACATCGCAGCCGATGTTGGCGACCGTCAACGCCTGCCGCACCCGGTCGCGTTCCGGCACGCGCACGACGTACTGGTTGTAGATATGGAAATTGCGGACGCCGCGGTCGCGGTATACCGCTACGGGTGTCTGCACAGGCGTGCCCGCGAAAAGCTGGTCGTAGCGCGCGGCATTGGCCCGCCGCCCGGCATGCCAGCTTTCGAGGTGCTTGAGTTTGACCGCCAGCACGGTCGCCTGTAGCGCATCGAGCCGGAAATTGCCACCGACATGGCGGTGGTAGTACTTCGGTTCCATGCCGTGGTTACGCAATTCGCGCAGTTGGGTGGCCAGGGCCGCATCCTGCGCGGCGACCAGCCCGCCATCACCGAAGCCACCGAGATTCTTGGAGGGGAAAAAGCTGTAGCAGCCCGCGTCGCCGATGGCCCCCGCGCGCCAATGGCCCGCCTGCCCGGGGTATTCCGCGCCGATGGCCTGGCAGGCATCCTCAATCACGCGCAGCCCGGCCGCCTCGGCCACGGACATCAGGCCGTCCATATCGGCACACTGGCCGAACAGGTGCACTGGCATCAGCGCCTTGAGCCGAATGCCGGGGAAGCGCGACGCGGCCTGCGCGATCGCCACACGCGTCTTCTCCGGATCGAGGTTGTAGGTGATCGGATCGATATCGGCGAATACCGGCACCGCGCCCAGACGCACGATTGAGCCGGCCGTCGCGAAAAACGAGAATGGCGTGGTAATCACGCCATCGCCCGGCCCGACGCCCAACGCCATCAGGGCCGCCAGCAGCGCATCGGTGCCGGAAGACATGCCGATCGCCGCCGCAGTTCCGCAATAGGCGGCCACCTGCTGCTCGAAGTCCGAGACCACCGGCCCCAGGATAAACGCCTGGGCATCGCAGACCGCATCCATGGCCGCGCGGATTTCTTCCCGCAGCGGCGCGTACTGGGCCCGCAAGTCGAGCAAGGGAACCGTTATCTTCTCGTTTGCCATTTACTAAATTTCCTTTCGGGGCCGTTGCCTGGCCGTTGGCGGCGGTTGTTGCGACCACGCAGTGGTCGCAAACAACCGCCTTACACATTTCTGCTTTCCTGATTTCTGTTTTCTGCTTTCAAAAGAGGGTCCTCGACCCCGGCTGCCGCGAAGGCCCGTTGCCGCTCCACGCACGTCGGGCAGACGCCGCAAGGGCGCGTCCCGCCACGGTAACAACTCCAGGTCTGCGCGTAGTCCACGCCTAGCTGGAGCCCTTCCCGTACCACGTCGGATTTGGGCATCATGGCAAATGGCGCGCGAATTGTCACGCCGCGACCGCGATTAAGTGAAAAAACCTGATTAAGGCGCTGGACGAACTCGGTCGTGCAGTCCCAGTAGCCATAGCGATCCTGGGCCTGGGCACCGTAGTAGACGCTGGCTGCGCCCAGCGATTCGGTCCAGGCGGCGGCCAGCGACAGCAGGATCATATTGCGGTTGGGCACATAGGTTGGCGGCTGCTGGAGCTGGTCGGCGGTCAGGGTGTCGAGGGCTGGCACGTCAATCGCCGGATCGGTCAGGGCCGAACCGCCGCGCGTCAACCCGGCGAAAAACGCCATATCCACGATCTCGTGGCGTGCCACGCCGGCGGCCTTGGCCTGCCAGGCGGCCATTTCCAGCTCGCGCGAGTGCTTCTGGCCATAGGCGAAGGATAGGGCGTAGACCCTCTCCATGCCCGGCGTGCGGCAGACCGCATGCAGCAGGGTGGTCGAGTCCATGCCGCCCGAGAGCAGCACCACCGCCGAGGGTTCCGCCATTATCGGAGGACGCCCGACTCCGGACGCCCGACTCCGGGCAGGCTCTATATCTGCATTCATTTCGATTTTCGCCTTTCGGCTTTACCCTATTTCACCCGATGGGTTTGAGGACGGCTTCGGTGATGGAACGGCCATCGGAGAGTACCGGTGCCTCGCGCAAGCGCCAGCCCCGCCGTTTGGCCACGGCGATCATCCGGTGGCCGCGTGTCAGGAAAAGCAGCGCATCAAACTGGAAGGCGAACCAGAAGAAAACGGAGGCGATCTTGTAGAGGCGGCAACGCGCCTCGGCCGTGCCGGTCGCGCGGCGGCTGTCGATGCTGTCGACCACCGCCGCCGTCAGTGCCAAAAAGAAACGCTGGTAGGTTCGCAAGCTGGAAACATCGAAGCCGTGTTTGAGCGCGGTGAACAGGCGGCTTTCGGTATAGCCGGCGCGCAGCTGTCCGGGGCGTTGCAGCAGCCCGCGCAAGGGATCAAGCAGTGAGAACGGCTTTTTCCTGCCGGCCAACACGATCAGCCGTCCGTCGGACTTGAGCATCCGGTGGCAGCGTTTGACAAAGGCGGCATCCGAGCCCTGTGCCTCAAGCAGGCCGAAAACGATGACGACATCGAAGGTGTGCTTGGCGAACGGCTCTTCGCCTGCCGGCGGCAGGACCGCGACGTGGTCCTCGACCACCTCGCGGATGCGCGTTGCCGTCTCGGCATCCGCGACCAGCGAATCCCAGTGGCCGCCAGCCCGGCGGAGCTGGTAGCTGAACATGGCGTTGGTGCTGCCGATCTCCAGGCAATCGAGATCGGCGGCATCCCCGAGGGCGGCCAGAACCACCTGGAGCTCGATCTGCATCGGCAGCGACTGGCGGAAGACAAAGCCGTCCAGTTCCGCCGCCGTCATTGCCTGTTGTTCATCGCTCATGGTCCCGTCCGTTCCGTTTATTCCCGTTGACCGAGATACTGCTCGACATCCAGCGCCGCCATGCAGCCATGCCCGGCTGCCAGCACCGCCTGCTTGTACCGTTTATCGCGCACATCCCCGCAGGCGAAAACGCCGGGGGTCGTGGTGCGTGTCGATCCCTCGACGGCAACGATAAAGCCCTCGTCGTCGAGCGGAACCAGATCGCGGAACGGCTCGGTCTTGGGATCATGACCGATGGCCACAAAGATCCCCTGGCACGCCACCTCGCGCGTCTCGCCAGTCGCCGGATTCTTCAGGATGGCCCCCTGCACGCCGCGCGCGTCCCCGGTGATGGTCTCCACCACCCAGGGAATCAGCCAGTCGATTTTCGGGTTCTTCTTGCATTTCTCGACCTCGATCGGGGCTGCCCGGAAATAGTCGCGCCGGTGCAAGATTGTCACGCGCCGCGCGAAACGGGTCAGGAACATGGCGTCCTCCATGGCGGTATTGCCGCCGCCGACGACCAGGACATCCTGATCGCGACAGAAGGCCGCATCGCAGGTCGCGCAACCGGAGACCCCCTTGCCATAGAACGCGGGCTCGGTCGGAATCGGCAGGCGGCGGGCTTCCGCCCCGGTGGCGATGATCA
>CAZOXS010000202.1:0-4031 GCA_964583785.1 uncultured Victivallales bacterium | reverse complement strand
CGCAGCAGTTCCAACTGGTCGAGCAGGTCGTCCAGCGGCTTGCCGGTCCATTGGCGGGAGGCCTTGTCAACCTCGTCCACCATCACGGCGCTGATGCGCTCGCGATCGGCCCGGCGGGCCGCCTCCAGCAGTTCCAGGGCGCTCCCGCGCCGTTTCTGCAGGCTGTCGAGCGCCTCGCGCGTGGCGGTGGACACCGCCAGCGGGATGTCGCGGGCCTGCTCGTCGCACTCCGACCACGGGGTCTGTTCCCGGCCGCGGTTGCGCTTTACCCACGCCTCGGTGCTGGCGGAGGCATACTGCAGCACACTGCCCAGCCGGATGTAGCCCCGCTCGTCCGGCCTGGCCCGCCCGCGCAGCGCCTCGATCAGGAAATGCGTGTAGACCCCGAGCTGTAGGTCGGGTGCCTCCCACGACTGCTGCTGCGCCTTGCACGAGATCAGCCGGGCCACGCCCTTGGCGGCGATGAACGCCTGCTGCAGCCCCGCCGACATGGCGTCATCCCCGCGCGTGCCACCGGCAACACCGGGAGGCAGCTCGCGGCAGGCGTCAATGATCATGATCTTCTTGCCGGCCCTGGAATCCTGCAGCGTGGCCGTGACGGTGTCCAGGGCAATCCCGGTATCGCGCAAATGCTGCCGGAGCCCGTCGCGGGGCATCAGGTACGCCTGCCCGTCCTTCTCGTAGCCGTGCGAGGAGAACGTGACCAGGATGGCGTCGTCGGGGTTGTCGGCCATGCGGCTGATCCGCGATAGCTGCGCCAGGATACGGCTTTTATCGGCCACCAGCAGATTAACCCCGCTTGTCTTCAGCGTTGCGAGCTGCGCCTGCGCGGCGGGCGGCAGGGAGTCCGCCGCATAGCTCAGCGCCAGCCAGGCCCGCTGCGGAGGCACGAGCTTGAGTTCCTGCGTGAAGAGATGCGCCAGGGCGATCGCGTCGGCTGGCGCGTAGCGCAGCGGGTTCAGACCGGACTCGGAATCGGCAAACGCGCCGATTCCCGCGAACAGCGCCGCATTGAGGACGCTCGCTCCCCACATGAAAATCCAGAGTGCTCCGCCGACTGGAGGGCGAGCGCCCTCGCGAGCCGTCGTGGCAAAGGGTTCATCGTGTCAAGTGATTTCCAGTCCGCAGTTTTGGGACATCAGGAAAATGCTGGGATAATGCTCGAAATCCGGCCGCGTTTGTGGTTCACTGCGGGCGATGTGTAACAACAGCGGGAAATGGTAGAGAATGGGGAACGTCCTATACTTCGGCGACAACCTTGACATCATGCGGCGCTACGTGCCGGATGATTCCGTTGACCTTGTCTATGCCGACCCACCGTTCAAGAGCAACCAGAACTACAACGTTCTGTTCTAGGAAAAGGACGGCAGCCGCGCTGCCTCGCAAATCCTCGCCTTTGAAGATACGTGGACATGGGACTCGGAAGACGAAGCCGTCTTCGCTGATCTGGTGACTGCCGGGGGCAAGGTCGCCGATGCGCTGCAAGCCTTCCGCCAGCTTATCGGCCCGTGTGACATGCTCTCCTATCTGGTCATGATGGCGCCGCGCCTCATGGAGTGCCGCCGCGCTTTGAAGCCGACCGGGAGCATGTACCTGCACTGCGACCCGGCGGCGAGCCACTATCTGAAACTGCTCATGGATGCCGTCTTCGGACCCGCCAACTTCAGGACGGAAATCGTCTGGAAGCGTAGCAGCGCGCACAGTGACGCCAAGCAGGGGCGCGCCCAGCATGGCCGAATCCATGATGTGATTTTCTTCTACACGAAGACGAATGAATGGTTCTGGAATCAGGTCTTCACGCCCTACGATCAAACGTCTGTGGACAGCTTCTACAAGCACACGGAAGCGGGGACCGGGCGGCGGTATCGCCTGGGCGACTTGACCGGGCCGGGCGGTGCGGCCAAAGGCAACCCGAGTTACGAAGTCATGGGCGTAACCCGGTTCTGGCGGTACAGCAAAGAGAAGATGGCTGCGTTAATCCAAGAGGGCCGCGTTGTCCAGACGAAGCCAGGAGCCGTTCCCGCCTCCTGGGAAACGGATCGCCAGGTCCTCTTGCATAATGGCCACGATGTACAGACGCTGCGCCAGTTCCCGACGTTTGTGGAGGCCGAAGTGCGGAGGGGTGCGGATGGCGTGATTCTGCAATGGGTCCAGGACAGCGCCTTCCGCTTTTTCCCACTCGTCGAACATCCCGATTTCGGGCTGGCGTTGCACCCCTTCGATCTGGCGACCAACAAAGTCCTGGCGCTGGTTGGCCGGGCTGAAGTCCGGGATTGGGTGGACATCATCCATTGCCATGCCTCGCTACAGTCCTTCGGGCTCCTCGTATGGGCGACATCGGGCAAGGACCCGGGCCTCAGCCCCTCCTTCATCCTTGAGCAGGCCGCCCGTTCAGCCCATTATGCCAAGTCGGATCTGGCGACACTGGCCTTCGACGGAACCGTCCCGGACATTGAAGGCATGGTGAAAACTTGGCGCATGATGCTCCGTGAGGCCGATGACATCGCCGCGCTGTTGCCGGAAGACCATGTTGGAACGTGCATCCTGACGCGCAACGGCGACTTGTTTGACGGCACGATCGACGCGCTGCAACGCGCGGTGGAGAACGATATGCTCGTCTTCCACGAAGGCGCAATCCGCGGTGCCTGGCCCCGACTTCGCCCCCACTCGGAGGGGCTGCATCATGAATGACACCATTACTGATCTTGACCGCAAGCTGGCGGAAGGCTGCCTGAAATGCCCGGCGTGCAATCATGCCCGCAAAAAACAGCGCGGTTTGCTATTCTGGTTCGTCAAAATGGTCGAAGGCAGACTCTGCCCCCAGTGCCGGGCATACGAAAAGGTGTATGGACGCAAGGCCCATGAAAAGATGTCTTGACGCATTAGGAAGGACTCCTGCATGACCAAACGCGAGATCATCAAGACCCTGCTGGCCAGGCAGCTCCCGGAACGGGTGGGGCTGGACGAGCATTTCTGGCCCCACATCATCCCGAATGCCTCGGTAAGCTCAACGGCATGAAGGCCCTGCGAGCCCCCTACGTCTACATGTCGGACCACTCGATCCCGCCCAGCGTGACGGTAGCCGATTACGAGTACATGCTCGAACTCTTCCAGGCCAACTGCCGCTACGAATGAGGAATCCTGCCCCGGATTGCCATTACCGCGCCCTGGTCAGGGAGCAAGCACGAGCAGACCTGGTACAAAGGCGAAATGGGCGTCATAGGAAACAAGCCGTGCACCGCATTCCATGGCGGCTGCCGCGATCCAGATGTCATTGGTAGGGATCGGGGTTCCGGCCCGCGATAATTGACTGACAAGTGATCCATAACGCTCTGCGACTCCTTCGTCTACAACAGTGTGGTCGACGCCAGGCTGACTCAGGAAGGCAGCCAACTGCTCACGATTGGCCTGACGACGGCTTCCAAGCTCGAATCCGGCATGTAGTTCCCCCAGTACCGTGGCGGGCACGAGGATCTCTTCGACTGACTCCAGCAGGTCTTTCAGCGGGGCATGTCCCAGCATCAAACGACTATACGCATTCGTGTCGAGGCAAACTTTCATGGACCCCACACCTCCGCATCGATCTTCTCGAACATGGCGGTATGGCGCTCGAACTCCCGATACTCTGCCTCCTGCCAGCCCCCCGAGAGCATTGATAAATCGCGTTTCTTCCCATCGGTCGTCTTAACGCCCAAAGCCTCCTCAAGCAACTCAATCGTCGTCCGGTTAATGCTGCGTCCGGATCGACGGGATCTGGCGCGCAGCTTCTTTTCGACTGCATCCGGTATTCGCCTCAAGGTCATTTGTGCAATCATGGACACCTTCTTGTTATGTTATAAACGACATCATCATGCTTTCATATATGACATCACTTGTCAACCTGCTCGATTTGTAATGGGTCAGTTATAGGGGTGTTTGCCTGAGTTGCCTATAAGTTGGCCATTTGGCCTGCACTATTTCGGTGAACGAGAGCGGCGACGAGAGCGGTGAACGATTCAAATTCCCACTCGTTGTCCGCTCTCGTCGCCGTT
>CAZOXS010000201.1:0-5671 GCA_964583785.1 uncultured Victivallales bacterium | reverse complement strand
CAATTGCAATTGGGGTAACCGACGGCTTCGTCACGATTATTCAACGGCCAGCCCGCATGAAGTCGGATCCCACTGAGGACCAAGTCGGCACTAAGTCGGGACCAAGTCGGGAACAAGTCACAGGGCAAGTCGACTCATCATCACCGCACAAGTCAGGGGTAGAGTCAGGGGTAGAGTCGGAAATGGTACTGCAAATTCTTGGCAACCTTATTGACTCGCCGCTTTCAAAAATGGAAATCGCCCGTAAACTACACAAATCCAAGCCCTCCCGTTACCTCAACGACCTAATGGCAAAGCTTCTGAAATCGGGTAAAGTTGCTTACACCATCCCCGACAAACCCACCAGCCGCCTCCAGAAATACCGCCTAACTGAAAAAGGCCGCGCCTTACTTTCCAAATCCAAACCCTCATAATGCAACCTTCATCCAGAAAAACTATGAACGACAGTCGTTTCATAATCCCGTGCAGCAAAACCATTGCGCCCGGCGGGGGGCGGTGCTACGTTGCAGGCGTTATGAACAAGGGTCGGAAAAGCCCTTCGGCGTGAACTGGCTCGGCACAGCCTCGCCCTCCATTTTGGAATCGCGGTCGGTTTTGAATGGAGGGCGAACCTGTGGTGAGCCGTTGCGAATGGTGTTGCAAATGTCCCAGTGAAAGCCTGCTGGCAGCTGTTCAGCCTGGAGGCGGCATCATCACCTCCCGACAGCGGCCGATAGGCTGCGAGGCAGAAGAAACCGGCGCAAAACCATTGCGCCGGGCGGCATTCGGTGATACGTTGCAGGGATTTTGAACAAGGGGTGGAATGGGGAGCGGAACGAGCCCCGGCAAGTCCTTACGGACGCCGGGGAGCCATAAATTGGCGTTTTGTGCCTCTGACAAGATGATCCGAGGGATGAGCGCAGGAGATAATAATGGGCAGTGGCAATCCATTTTCAGGGATTCGCGATAACCATAAGCGCGGCAAAGTTGGCGATTTTTTACGAGATAAAATCCAGTCAGATGCCAAATTGTCATTCGTTTCTGCCTATTTTACGATTTTTGCCTATCAAGCTTTGCGTGACAAGCTGGAGTCTGTCGAATCCGTTCGCTTCCTGTTTGGTGAGCCGCGCTTTATCAACAACCTCGATCCGGACAAGAACGACAAGAAAGCCTTCAACATTGAGGATTCTACCCTACAGCTCGCTAACCGCCTTGAACAGCGCCGGACCGCCGCCGATTGCGCCGATTGGATTCGCCGCAAGGTGGATATCCGGTCAGTCCGCTATCCGGGGTTTCTGCACGGGAAACTCTACCATATCGAGTCAGCTAATGGCGTGCAGGATGCCTTGCTCGGAAGCTCCAACTTCACCGTTGGAGGACTTGGCCTCGGGAAGGGACTGCGCAATAATATTGAGCTGAACCTTGAGGTCGATGGAAATCGTGACCGCCAGGATCTGCTCAGATGGTTTAATGAGGTTTGGGAGGATAAGACGGTCGTCGCCAATGTCAAGGCTGAGGTGTTGGCCTACCTTGAACAACTCTATGTCAACCACGCCCCGGAGTTCATCTATTTCAAAACGCTTTTCCACCTTTTCGAGGATTACCTCAAAGAGGCCGGAAAAGGTGGTCTGCTGGACGAGAAAACCGGATTCTATGAATCGCAAGTCTGGAATATGCTTTACGACTTCCAGAAGGATGGTGTCAAAGGGGCCGTCAACAAGATCCTCAAGCACAATGGGTGTATCATTGCCGACAGTGTTGGCCTGGGTAAAACCTTCGAGGCACTGGCCGTGATAAAATACTTTGAGCTGCTGAATAGCCGGGTTCTGGTGCTTTGCCCGAAGAAACTCGAAGACAACTGGAAGGTCTTCCGCGCCGGCAACAACGACACCCGCAACCCCTTGCTCAAGGACCGTTTTACCTACACCGTGCTGGCGCATACCGATCTAGGACGGGATGGCAAGGCAGGGGACATCAACCTCGGCACTCATAACTGGGGCAATTACGATCTGGTGGTTCTCGATGAGTCGCACAACTTCCGCAATAACGCCCGCGGTAAGGAACGCACCGACGGCACCCGTCGCCGCTCCCGCTACGAGATACTTATGGAGGATATTCTCCAGTCGGGCGTCAAGACAAAGGTGCTGCTGCTTTCGGCAACGCCCGTCAACAACAACCTCAAGGATCTGCGCAACCAGTTCCTGCTGATAACACAGGATGATGACCGGGCGTTCGAGGAAAAGCTCGAAATATTCAGCATTGCCCAGGTGATGAAAAACGCCCAGAGCCACTTCACGAATTGGGCTGACCCCAAAAAGAACCCTGCTCGTAAGACCGCAACCCTGCTTGAAATGCTGGATTCGGCTTTCTTCAAGCTGATGGACGAACTCACCATTGCCCGGTCCCGCAAGCATATTATCAGCTACTATGGCACCAAGGGGATGGGCGAATTCCCAAAACGACTCAAACCGCTTTCCCGCTCCACCGTCACCGACCTCAAGGGCTACTTCCCGACCTATGATGAGCTCAAGGAGGCTATCGACGGCTATAAGCTGACCATCTTCAACCCGACCGCCTACCTGCACGATGATTACGTTAACGCGTACCTCAAGACCAACCAGCAGCTGGCTCTGTTCAATGATCAGAAGAAGCGCGAGTTCTTCCTGATCGGCATGATGCGCACCAACTACCTCAAACGGCTCGAAAGCTCCGTGCACAGCTTTGAGATCTCGATTGATCACACGATCAAAAAGATTACCAGCCTCCTGGAAAAGATCGATCATTACGAGAAGAATGCCGGTGCCTATACCAATCTGGAATTGGACTTGGATCTGCCGGATTCCGATGAAGACGAGGATCTGGAGGAGCTGAAGGAACGCCTGACCGTCGGCAAAAAGCTGGTCATCAAGCTTCAGCACATCCGCCGCGACGACTGGGAAAAGGATCTCAAGGCGGACCTCAGGCAACTGATTGCCATTCATGAGAAGGCTGCCGCCATCACGCCTGAGCGCGATGCCAAACTGCAGGAGCTCAAGAAGCTGATTGCCGCCAAGGTCGCCAATCCGATCAATGCAGGGAATCGCAAGGTGCTGGTCTTTACCGCCTTTTCCGATACCGCATCCTACCTCTACGAACAACTTGTCGGCTGGGTGCATGGCGAGCTGGGCCTGCATATAGCGCTCGTCAGCGGGTCAGGTGATAACAAGACCACCTTCCGGCTTTCCGGTTTTCAGCACCAGACCGATTTCGTCTCGATCCTCACCAACTTTTCCCCGCGCGCCAAGAACCGCGAGAAAATGAACGGCATGCCGCAGGAAGGCGAGATCGACATCCTCATCGCTACCGACTGCATCTCTGAAGGTCAAAATCTTCAGGACTGCGACTACCTGATCAATTACGACATCCACTGGAATCCCGTGCGCATCATCCAGCGCTTCGGCCGTATCGACCGCCTCGGCAGCACCAACAAACAGATCCAGCTTGTCAACTTCTGGCCGACCGAGGATCTTAACAAATATCTCAATCTAAAGGATCGCGTCGAGGCGCGCATGGCCCTGGTGGACATCACGGCCACCGGTGCCGACAACCTGCTCGATCCCGAACAGATCGAGGAGCTCATTACCGAGGAGCTGACCTATCGCGAAAAGCAGCTCGTGCGCCTGCGCGAGGAAGTCATCGATCTCGAGGAAATGGACGACAACGTCTCCCTGAGCGAATTCACCCTCGACGATTTCCGTATCGAGCTCATGAATTTCCTGGAAAACAACCGCAAGGCACTCGCCGACGCCCCGCTCGGGCTCTACGGCGTCGTGCCCACGCTCGACGCCTCCAAGTCCCCGGATCTCTTCGACAAGAACTGGCACGAGATCGTCAAGCCCGGTGTCATCTTCTGTCTACGGCACACTAATCCGCCCGCCGATGAGAAACGCGTCGCCAAAGTAAATCCCCTGGGGGCGCACTACTTGCTTTACATCCGCGACGATGGCACCGTCCGCTTTACCTTCACCCATGCCAAGAACGCACTCACCCTGTTCCAGAAGCTTTGTGCCGGCAAGACCGAACCCTACCAGGCGCTCTGCGATCTGTTCGATCAGGAGACGGAGAACGGTAGCCGGATGGACAAATACAACGACCTGCTCAAACGCGCCGTTGCCAGCATCACCGAAACATTCAAGAAGCGCATGGCGGTTGGCCTCACTGGGGATCGCGACTTCGTCCTGCCCCTGCAGCAGGAGCAGGTCAAGGGCGAAGCCGACTTCGAGCTCATCACCTGGCTGGTCATCAAGGGAGGGCAGAGTTGAAAGAAGCACCATCCCGGTATTGGACAACAGGTATCGAAGGCGAATGGCAGCCCGGATCAGGACGCAGGGTTCTACGCAACAAGCTTGGTGTCTGCAAGAAAACGGTGATGGATCGGCTTGAGGCCGATGCGCTTCTGGAAACCCAGGAAAAATACCTGGAGACGATCGCGGCCGACACCGTGTTTACTGCCAAACTGATCTGTCAGATGCACAAGGATTGGCTGGGTGGGATTTATGAGTGGGCAGGCCGGTACCGCACGGTTGAGTTGCAAAAAGGCAGCTTCCGGTGGCCTCCCGCCAGCCGTGTTCCCCAGAATATGGAAGTGCTCGAGAATGAGAGCCTGCGAAAATACACGCCCAGTCGGTCGCCGGATCTACATGTTACCGCTAATGCGGTAGCCGTCGTCCATGCCGAGTTCCTGCTGGTGCATCCGTTTCGCGAGGGCAACGGTCGGATGGCTCGCTGGATAGCCGACTTGATGTTCCTGCAGGCCGGGTTTCCCGTGCCGCGTTACAACTTCTCGGGCAAGGGGTCCTTGCTGCGAAAGACATGGTATTTGAATGCGGTAATACAGGGTTACCAGCAAGACTATACGCCGCTAACCGCTTTTTTCCGGGATTGCGTCGATGCTCGTTTGCGGGAGCTGGAAACATGAAAACACTTGGCTCCCTCGAATATCGAGGATTCCCGAACGCTGTCTGCGATCATTTGATGTCGCAGGGACTGCTGGCGCAGATAAGGATTGTCGTGCAGCAAGGATTTCATGGTTCTATTATGCTCATATATCCCAGAAATAGAAATATATTTTTTCCGCAAAGAGCCCAACCATGACCGACCTCAAAACCCAACTCCAGCAGAAACTCGCCGCCTTCGACCTACAGTCCGCCTGCGGCTTCATCTCGCCCAACGAGCGGAAGCAGGTACACGAGAAGACCGAACTCGAACTCGTCACCTGGCTGGTCATCACGGAAGCATAAAAGGGGTAACACGCCTTGAAAGAGTATAAAAGATAGGGTAATGTTCGACCTGACACAGTCCAGCCTGCCACCGAAACGGAACCTGCCACAGCCCAAGCCTTGAGATAACAGTATGCCAACGTCAGAATCCAACCTGAAATACCAGATCGAAGTCGCACTCAAGGCCTTTGCTCATCAGCCGCTCGCCGATGCCGCCATCTCCTTATTCAACGTGCTCGGCTATGCATCCGACAAGAAGCTATCCGTCGCGAGTGTTTCCTCGTTCTGCGAGATGGTAATGGGTCAGTTTTAGGGGGGTGCCACAGTTACCTATGGTTATGCGTTCTTTCAGCCTTGCTGGTTATTGGCCCTTGCGAGGAGCCTAGCCGGCCGGGTCTCCTGGTCTGGCCAGCAGGTGTTCGGCGACGTCGAGC
>CAZOXS010000200.1:0-11458 GCA_964583785.1 uncultured Victivallales bacterium | reverse complement strand
TTAACGATTCCGCCCGCGCCGCTGATGGGGGTCGCGATGTTCAAAGTTCCGGCACCTGCACAGACCGTTATTCCGCCTGAGTTGGTGAGACTGCCGCCCGAGAGCGTGTAGGTTCCGGTGAAGTTCGTGAAGACGAGCGTGTTGACCGTCACATCGCCGAGCGTGATGGTTCCACCGGCCCCGCCATTGCCGATGATGGCACTGTCAGGGATGGCACTGTTCCAGCTTACGTTGGCGGTGCCGTCGTGCCATACTTCCGTGTCCAGCCAGGTACCGACACCATCGCTGCTGCCGGTTTTGCCCGGATCCCAGGTCAACGGCACGGGCAGAACCGTGATCGTGTCGGTATCCGCCACCGGTCCAACCAGGGCGTTTCCGACCACATCGGTAATCGTTGCGTCGCTCTTGATCCGCAGCGTCAGGCTTCCTGCGCTCGTTGGCGTAACCGCCACCGTGATCGTGCCAGCTGTCGGCTCGGCAATGGCACCTATGGTGATGGACGGAGTCCCTTCGGCATTCTCGAAGTCCAGCCCATCCACACTCGCCAGAGCAATATCCTCGTTGAACACAATCGAGTAGGTCAAGGTCTCGTTGGCATAGACCTCGTCATTCGTATCCCCGTCGTCGATGCTGCTTACCGTCGGTGCGGTGTTATCAATAACGATCGCTTTGTTGTCTCCCAGCGAACCGGCCGCCCCAGGCGTTGGCAATGTCAGGATGGCATTATTGTTGGCCGTGTCCTTGATCGTCCCCCCATTGAGCACCAGTGCACCCGTGGTTGTGTAGTCAAGATCACTGCTGGTGTCGCCCGCCTGTACGGTATACGTGAAGGTCAGCGTATCGGAGCCGGTACCACCCGTATAACTGGCGTTACGATCGGTCGTGCCGGTCTCCAGCGTCAGGGAAGGCGTTCCGCCCGTGGTGTTCACCACGACGACCTCGCTGAACTGCACGGTAACGCCGATGGTCTCTCCCGCCTTGTAGGATCCATTGTCTTTGGTGGAGGTGACACCGAGCACGGTCGGCTGAATCGTATCGGCAAGAACCGTGATCGTATCATTATCCGCTACCGGTACGGAGAGGGCATTCCCCGCCAGATCCTCAATCACCGCCGTGCCCTTGATCTGTAGAACCAGCGAGCCAGCCGTTGTCGGTGTCACGGGCAGGGTGTACTCGGAGGCCGATGACTGCGCAACCGTTCCAATCGTCGCCGTCGCCGTGCCGGTATTCTCGAAATCAGAAGCCGTCACCGCGGCGGCAAGATCTTCGCTGAACGTGATCGTGTACGTCAGCGTCTCGTTGGCGTTGATTTCATTATTCGCATCCCCATCCTCAAAACTCACCGTCGGAGCCGTCGTATCAATCACCAGCGCCTTGTTCGCACCCAGCGAACCTGCGGCACCCGGCGCGGCCAGCGTTAAGTCCGCATCGTTGTTTGCCGCATCCTTGATCGTGCCGCTGTTCAACGCCAACGCGGTCGTATTTGTGTAATCCAAGTCACTACTCGTATCGCCCGCCTGAACCGTGTACTGGAACGTCAGTGTGTCGGTACCGGTCCCAACGGTGTAGGCCGCCTCGCGATCCGTCGCCCCGGTCTCAAGCGTCAGGAAAGGCGTGCCAACCGCCGTATCAACAATAACATTCTCATCAAACGCAACCGTGATATCAATTACCTCGCCCACCTTGTAGTAGCCGTCTACCTTCGCGGAGGTCACGTTTGTAATCGACGGGGCAACCGTATCCGAGTCCGTTACAAATACCAGATTGTTGCCACTCAGTTGCAGCGTTCCCGTCACCGGTCCTGCCCCCACCGTGCCGGTCACCGTGGAGCCAAGCGTTCCACTCGGGGCGCTCGCCTCCTCAATCAGCACATACGTCGCACCAAACTCAACGCCACCCACGTCGTTCAGCACGAGGTCATTCATGTCCAGCAACCCCGTTCCGATCGTCAGCAATCCGCCCACCGTAATCTTATCGCTCGCCGCGACAGGCCCAAGATCGAAAATCAGTTTGCCCGTATTCCCGGCCATCGCCGTAATGGTAAGTGCACCGCCAACACCAAAGGTACCGACCGCACCAACAGCACCACCCGGCGCGACGTTACCTGCGTTATTGACCGTCATGGCTCCCGCAACACTGCCGCTACCACCAAGCGTGCCCGTATTGACCGTGGTCGTTCCCGTATAGGTGTTCGTCGCATTTAGCAACAATGTTCCGGTTCCGTCCTTCTGTAGACCTCGCGCCGTAGCCTCACCATTGGCGATGACACCGGTAATCACGGCGTAGTCGTTCTCCGTATCCGGATTATCAGGCACATTGATGTTGCGGTTCGCGTTGATCAGATTGATGTTATTCTGTATTGTTACGACGTTGTCCGCCGTTTCGGAGCCTAGATAGAGCGGGTTCTTGTTGTAAAACCCCGTTGTCGCGTTGTTCCAGATAATCGTAATTCCGCCTTCAAGATTCACGTTGAGGGCACCCGCGCTTGCAGCAAAGCCGCCTTGGTTCCCCCAGTACACGTTCCCCGCAGTGTTGTCGATGTTGCGGGTGAAGCTGCCGCTGGACTCGAGCACGCCGCCATTGAAGTTGAGTTTGCACGCAGAGGGAAGCCCCACGCCATCTACCGCACTTACCACAGCACCCGAATCAATTTGCAGGGTACCAGCCCCGAAGTTGTTGGTTCCGCTTAGCACCAGCGTTCCACTGCCCTGGACAGTGAGGTTACGGGCTGTGCCGCCATCGCTGATAGTACCAGACAAAATGGCTACATCAGATCCCGAAGCAGAATTATTAAAAAGCCGAATCACTCGACTCCAACCCAACGACATATTGTTGGGAATCTCAACAGACGCGGTCGAGGTGGTCGAGCCGAACATCAGGGTCTTGCTGTTGAAACCAGTAGCCGTGCCCCAAGCCAACGTCGCGCCCGCGTTGGGCGTCACCGTCAGCGCGGAATCCGTCGCCGCGAAACCGCCTGCATTATTCCAGTAGAAATCGTTGCCACTGCCCAGCGTCGGGGCAATCGATCCGCTCCCCTTCCAGATCGCCGGCAGCGTCCCCGCCGAATCAAACCGCACGCCGCCCGCTGGCAAACTGGCCAACGGTGCCTCAAGGTAACCATTCACAAGCTGCACATAGCCCGCCGCACCAGAGTTGTCGCCAGAAAGAGTCAGCGTGCCACCGCCGTCAACGCTCAGGTTGCCGCTCAAGGTGTTGTCTCCCGAAAGTGTCAAATCGCCTGCCCCCAGCTTCTTGAGCGTCAGCGTCGTGCCCACATTCGGGATCGCCCCGGCATACGTCTGGCTGCCGCTCACAACGCTAAGCCCCAAGGTAACATTTCCTGCATAAGTAACCGTTCCGCCACTCTGCCCGCCCAAGCCCGACAGCAAGCCGCCCAGCGTGCCGTTCCCGCTGGTGCCCGTCGTCCATTCGCCACCCACGGCAACAGCCAGTGTCGTTCCGTCCTTGACCTGCACCGCCCCCGTCGCCGGCATCGCCGTCAGCTTCGTGAACTCGACCATCCCCGCATCAATCGAAGTCCCGCCATCATACGTGTTCGCTGCCGTCAACTGCAAATGACCAGGCCCCGTCTTGATAATCCCGGCCGTTGTCGCACCGCTGTTGCGCACTATTCCCGTGAGACGGCCTCCCGTCGTTGCCATAAACCCATTGTTGGCATCTATTTTCGTCGAATCTGTTGCAAGCGTCGAATTAACCGCAATCGTTCGGTTCGTTCCGTTGAGATCGAGTTTATTCTGAATATTTACCACTTGATTCGGCGCCGCAGCAGCTTCGCTTAATACAAGCACGTCAGGTTTGAAATATTGGCTACCCCAGACCACCTCGTAGTTTACATCATTCTCGAAAGTCATCCTGCCGTAGCTATCAGACTGCGTAAATGAAAACCCGCTCGTTCCTCCGGTAATCTGAATGTCACCTGCACCAGTTCCCAGTCCGCGGTTCAAGTAATATGCAAACCTCGCATTCCCGTTCTTTATCTCAAGATTACTGCCGCTACCATTAGGGCCGCCAGGCAAAGCACTCGCCGATCCTAATGCCGTCCCGAACTGGACAACACCACCATCAATAACGGTCGGTCCGTTATAGGTGTTGTTTACCGATAAACGTAGTGTTCCCGGACCCGTCTTGGTGAATCCCGCAGGATTCACGCCATCACTATTACTGATTATTCCAGTTATTTCACCGTATCCCCCAAAACCGGCATGATCTTTCGCGACCACAATCGTGCGATTGGTCCCATTCAAATCGATGGCCGTTGCAAATTTACCCGAACCATTTGCGTTGGCTAAGCTACTTTGCAACACAAACTGGCTAGGATTGAAATGCACAGTACCCCAAGTGACACCGCCCGGAATCGTGATCGTCGACTGCGTGCTACCGCTCCCCGAGAATCCGCTGACACCACCGGGGATGCGAATTTGGCCGGCTCCCGTACCGAGTGAGCGTGTCAAGGTGTTACCCCAGCGAAGTCCAATTGTGCCCCCATTTATGGTTACGTTGCCGATGCCAAGCCCCGAATTGGAGGCCGTTCCATCATCATTTTTCTGGAGTTCGAGTTCTCCCTCGTTCACAGTCAAACCACCGGTGAACGTATGGTTTACATTTCCGAGAGAGACGCGACCATCACCAACTTTGATGATACCATTCGTTCCGCTAATGACCCCCGATGCCCATAATTCTCCGGAAGCAGTTGCTGTAACGGTATCTTCCAGAACAATCGGCGCTGTAATCTTATCCACGACAGACCCCGTCTCATTCAATGCCGCACCGCTGCCACTGTTGTTAAGCGTAAGAGTAACACCGACACCGGCCTCAATCGTAAATGCCTTGCTATTGTCAGCATCACCAACATTCAATGTGCCAAGCGTTCGAGAGGTCGTATCGATCGTGACCGTTAGATTATTAATGGAGATGTTGTTGGTAAAGTTTGCTGTTGATCCAGCACCATCCGCCAAAATGCTTCCGAGCCAATTGGCCGTGGCACTCCAGTTGCCGGTGTTATCAAGAATCCAACTGCCGTCCGCTGCCCGCGCAGGCCCCGCCAGCACAAACGCCACCATCGCCAGAACCAGTGAAGCCATCCGCCGCGTCATTTTCTTTTTCATCATGATCGTCCCTCCGTAATGGTATTCTCAACCCTCACCTATATCATAAGCTATAAGGCTATCCATTACTGATACAATTATTGCAACATTAAATAGCAACTATTGCGACAAATGAGGGGCAGCCGGAGGGCGGAAGTCGGAGGACAGATGTCGGAGGGCGGTAGGACATCCTTTACGCTCTACGCGAGCGTAGCTACGGAAAGTCGCACCCGAAACTTAACCCGCACGGCCAGGCATGTGGTCCCCACGTTTACCGTTCGAACAGACGGCGGGGCAATCCAGATTGGCGGATGATCGACTGTAGCGTTCCGATTCTGATTTCACGGTGCATCGGTACCGGTACGGTAACGGTTATTCCAGCGGATTGTTGCTGCATAACAACATGACTGCCTCGCTGCCGAATCGCAGAGAAGTCGTGAAGTTCCAGAATGCGGCATACTTCTGCACCGGAAAAGATGCCAAGCTTAGGCATAAGCAGCCTCAAAGCGTGTTACGAAGACCTCCGGATGCAGCCGCTGCTGAATCTCTTCCGGGCTGGCGCATTCCAAAAACAACTCGACGGCCTCGCGCAGATTAGTCATTGCCGATTCAATGGTCTCCCCTTGGCTCGCAACATCCAGTTCCGGGCACAGCGCAACGAATTCAGAACCTTCCTTTTCTAGCAGGGCGGTGAAAGAGCTTTGTCTCATGCGGCAATCCTTTCTTACGAATGCATCGAAACTATGGCAGCATCGGATCAGCCCTGCAAGCGCAAATCATTCTGATTAACCGGACTGGCACTACTTGACTTGGTGACTTCGGGGCCGGGTGACGCCAAGGCCAATGACCGGCGATTAGGAACCGGAGGTCCGCTGGCGGGTGCGGTAGTCGCGGGGCGATACCCCGTACGTGGCCTTGAAGGCCTTGTGCAGGTTGGCCATGGTGCGGAAGCCGCAGAGCAGGGCTAAGTCGGTAATCGTGTCGTCGGTTTCGCCCAATCGCCGCGTGAATTCCTCCAGCCGCTTACGCGTCAATTCCTCGTTAATGCCGCCGTTCCGATGCTTCCGGAACGCCCGCTCGAGCTGGTGCCGCGGCACCCCGACTTGTTGGGTGACATCATTAACGGACACATCCTGCCCATAATGATCCCAGATAAAGCGCATGGCGCGCGCCACCAGCGGATCCCCCACCGCCAGCACCTCGGTGCTGCGACGCGCGACAATCCCGCGCGGGGGCACCAGAATCGGTGCCGACGGCAAAGCCCCGCCGGCCATCAGGTCGTGCAGCAGGCATGCCGCCTGCCGTCCAAGCACATCCCGGGCAGGATCAATGGACGAAAGGGCAACGGGTGATACTTCGCAAGTACGTTCATTGTTACCGCACCCCAACAGGGCCAACTCGTCCGGCACATTGATACCGGCTTCATGACACATGACACACAGCGAGGCCGCACGCAAATCATTATACAGGAGAATGCCAACAGGCTTGGGCAGCGATTGCAACCAGTCGAGCATCACGTGGGTACGTCGTTTGAAACGTGACGTTTTAGCGGCAATACTTATTGCTTGCTCGCCCGGGGCCACCCGGAACAGTTCCGGCGGCGGTAAGCCCAATTCGAGGATTCGCGCCACAAACCCCTCATGCATGGGCTTTGCCAGCGACCAGGGAAGATGCCCAACGTGCGCCAGATGCTCAAAGCCCCGCGCGACAAAATGATCCGCAGCCAGGCGACCTGCCGCCACCTGATCAGGCAGAACGGCTGGCACCAGCGGATCCTGCGGATGTGGCATGTGACCAATTCGGACAACGGGAATGCCAAGCTTACGCAGCGACTTGACTAACGGGGCGGTCGGCAGCTTATTGACCAGGGCTCCGCTCGGCGGGATGTCCTTCAGGACGGCACCGCCGGTCAGATCGAGATCGAGCAAATCCCAGTCGAACACGCGCGCCTGCTGGATGATGGCATCCAGGGCGGAACCATGCGTCACTGACAGCAGCACACGCGGCCGCTGCCGGGGGACAATCGGGCTTTTTACTCGCTTGGCCATAGGCGAATACTAGCATGTCGGCGCCGATCTTCACGCCTTTTTTCTGCCCGGCTTCTTTTTGCCTTCGTGACGGGGTGACTTCGTGACGCCAAGTGGGGGGCTGACTTCGTGACCAGGATGACTTCGTGACGCCGGGTGATGACGGCTTGACCTCCGACCGCCGCAGGCGGTAGTCTCCCGGCGTCATGAAGTCACGAGGTCACGAAGTCAAAAAACCCCACCGAAAGGCCACCCCATGAGCCGGATCTACAGCAACAGCGGCGGCTACCGCAAACTCCACACCTTTAACTTTGCGACGATTATCCACTTGGGAACCATCAGCTTCTGCAAGCGGTACATCCCTTGGAAAGAGGACCCATTGGGCAAGACGCTGGGGCAGATGATCGGGGCCTCGCGCTCGGGCAAGCAGAACATCATTGAGGGCTCGGAACGCGCAAAAACCTCATCGGAGACGGAGATCAAGCTCACGGATGTCGCCAAGGCCAGTCTTTCCGAGCTACAGGGCGACCTCGAGGACTATTTGGTCCAGAAGGGCAGTATCCCCTGGAGTATTCACGACCCCGACCACAAGGCGGTGGTTGCGATCATGCTCGAACCATTCGAATACACCGACGACCTGCTGCACGACTACTGGATCTATCTCCTGAAGGAAAAGCGCAAATTCGACCCCTGGCTGGAGGGCCGGGACGACATCACCGCTGCCAATGCCCTGATCATCCTGATCCAGCGGACCACCGGCCTTCTAGGCCGGCAGCTTACTCGCCTGGAAAGCGATTTCGTGGCCGGCGGCGGCATCCGCGAGAAAATGTTCCAGGCTCGCAGCGAGGCTCGCAGCACTCCCGACAGCCCCACCTGCCCGCAATGCGGCAAGCCCATGCAAAAGCGCACCTCGAGCCGCGGGGCGTTCTGGGGCTGCAGCGGTTATCCCGACTGTAGAAGCACACGGCCAGTCGAGGCGGGGGAATGACCTCGTGACGCCGTGACTTCGTGACGCCGGGCAGCGGCCCCCGCTCGGCGTCATGAAGTCACGAGGTCACGAAGTCAAAAACCCACCCTTTCGGCTTTCCTTCCGATGCCGGGCGCAGTATGCTGCCGACATGAATGTGTTTGCCCTTATGCGTAGCGATATTGCCGCCAAGGCGCTGTGGCTGTATGGCGGCGCGTCGCGCAGGAACGTGGTCAAGGCGCTGCTGACCGATGGCACCTTCGCGATGCTGATGTACCGCCTGATGCAGGCGGCGCACCGCCGCCGCCTGGTGCCGCTGGCCATGTTGTTCAACAAGCTCAATGCGTTCTTCGGCCGCTGCATCATCGGCCGCGGGGCCGAGTTCGGGCCGGGCTTCGTCTTGATCCACAGCTACGGTGTGGTCATCAACGGGGCGGTGCGCGGTGGGCGCGATCTGCGTATCGAGCATCTGGTCACGATCGGGGCCGAGCGCAGCGAAAGCCCACTGCTGGGCGACGCGGTGTTTATCGGAGCGGGCGCGAAGATCATCGGACCTGTCCGCATCGGCAGCCACAGCCGGATCGGGGCCAATGCCGTAGTCACGCATGACGTGCCCGACGACTGCACGGCCGTCGGGATTCCCGCCCGCGTGATACCCCCGAAACCGCCTGTTGGCGAGCCCGAGGGGAAAGACGCATGAAGATCGCCATTGCCAGTTCGGGACTAGGCACGGTGGCCCGCGGAATCGAGACCTGGGCGCTTGATACCGCCACGGCCCTGCACCGGCACGGGATCGACGTCACGCTTTTTGCCGCCGCTCCCGTGCCGGCCGCTGGCACGCCGCTGCGCATTATTCGCTGCCTTCGGCGCGGTACGCGCCTGAACCGGGTGATCGTGCGGGCCATGCCCGGCTTTAGCTGGCGCTGGGGCCTGAAGAGTGATTACGCGCTTGAGCAGCGCACCTTCTGGCACGGCTTGCTGCCGATCCTCAACCGCGAGCGCATCGACATCCTGCACGTGCAGGATCCGCTGCTCGCCGACTGCTGCCGCCGGGCGCGCCTGGCGGGCAGGACGGCCACGCGGGTGATTCTGGCGCACGGTACCGAGGAACCCCTCACCTTCCTGCAACCGTTCGAGTGCCTGCAGCACCTTGCGCCGTGGCATCTCGAACAGTGCCGTCAACAACTTGCGCCCACAGCCGCGACACCGCACTGGACCGCCATTCCGAATTTCGTGAATACCGACATCTACTATCCCGTCGCCTCGGGCAGCGAACGCGCATCCCTGCGGCGCGCGATTGGCCTGCCTCAGAATGCCTTCATCCTGGGTACCGCCGCCGCGATCAAGCGACACCACAAACGCATCGACTGGCTGATCCGCGAATTCGCGCAGGCGCTTGACGCCAATCCCGGCGTCCCGCTACACTTGGTGATCGCCGGTTCGCGCACGCCCGACTTCAGCGCGCTGGAGGCGCTGGCAAGCGAGTGCTGCGCGGATCACGTGACGTTCTTTCCTGATCACCCGCACGCCCGAATGCCCGACTTGCTGCGCACGTTCGATGCGTTTGTGCTGGCCTCGCTGTTCGAGATGATGCCGATCGCCCTGCTCGAGGCGATTGCCAGCGGCCTGCCGGTCATCACGCACGACCACCCCGTACTGGCCTGGATGGGCGGCCCCGGCGGGCTGCGCCCGGACATGCGGCAGGACGGCGCGCTAAGCGAGGGCCTGCGCATGCTGATGTCACCCGACAAGGCGACCGCCCTCGGCACCGCCGCCCGCCAGCATGCACTCGCACACTTTTCCGAAACCACCGTGATCGAGCACTACATCAATTATTACAGCCGGATCTGTAATCCGTAATTTGTAATCCGCATGAACTCTGTCAGCGTCATCATTCCTGCCCACAACTCATCCGCCACGCTGGTGGAGGCGCTCGATTCGGTCGTGCGCCAGACGCACGCCGTGCAGGAAATCATTGTCGTGGACGACGTCTCGTCCGACGACACCATCCGCGTGTTCGAGGACTGGCAGCGCGCCTCAACCGGTGGGATCGCGGCACGGTTGCTGCGCCAGTCGCGCAACACCGGGCCCGCTGGCGCGCGCAATACCGGCATCCGCGTTGCTGCCGGCGACTGGATCGCGTTCCTTGATGCCGACGATGCCTGGCTACCCGGTCGCATCGAGGCCCAGCTCAACACCGCCGCGACGCATCCCGTCGCCGTGCTGCTCTGCGGCGGCACCGTCCCGCTTGATCCCGATCACCCGCCGCCCGCCGCCGCGCCCGCCTACCGCGTAACGCCCCTGACGCTCGATGATTTCATCAGTCACAACCCGATTGCCACTTCCACCGTGCTGGCCTGGCGCGAGACGGTCATCGAGGCCGGATTGTTCGACGAGCAATTCTGCGGGCCGGAGGACTACGATCTGTGGCTGCGCATCGCCAGCCGCCACGCGTGCCTGCAGCTGGAGACGCCGCTCTCGCGCTACCGCACCACGGTCGGCAGTCTGAGCATGGACGAACGCACCTTCCTGCCGCAAGTGCTCGCGGTCCTGCGCAAGGCCTTCGGTCCCGGCGGTGCACTGGCGGCACATCCGCGGCAGCGTCGCCGCGCCTATGCCGAGCAGTACTCGTCGGCCTCCTGGATGGCCTTCAACCGGGGCGACCGCCCGGCGGCGCTGCGCCACCTGCTCCGCTCCTGGATTTACAGCCTGGCCCCGGTCCACAAGGAACGCACCCACGACCGCCTGCTGCGCCTGAAGCTGCTGCTGCTCTATCTGGGGCTTAAAACCAAAACACCCGCCCTTCGTGACGAAGAACGGGTGTTTGAATAGCGGCTTGCACCACCGCCGGTCTTAGAAGTACCAGCTCGTATTCACGTAGACGGTCCAGTCGACCGCATCCTCGCCACCGTTGTAGATATCCTCGGTGGCCACCCCGACAACCAGTTCGGCACCGATGGCCGCGTAATCGACAAAGAAGTAGCGCGCACCGCCAAAGCCCGTGGCCTCGATCGCCGTGTCGCTATCGACGTCCCAGTCCACCCACATCAGGCCGATACTGGCCCCCGCATAGGGGACAACCTGGCTGCCGAGATCGACGTTGTACTCGCCAAAGACCCCGGCCTCCACGGCCTTGTAGTCGCTGCCTACGACCTCGACGCCGAGAAAGGCACCGGCCTGCATGTAATCCTGGAAGAAGTAGCCGAATGCACCGTGCATGGCGACTTCAGTATCATCGCCGTTATCACCCAGCATCCCGCTGACGTTCAATGACCGCGTACCCATCAGTAGCGAGGGCACCGCTGCCGCCCGCGCCTGCTCGGCCACCATCACACCGGCCACGGCTACCGCCGCCGCCA
>CAZOXS010000199.1:0-2828 GCA_964583785.1 uncultured Victivallales bacterium | reverse complement strand
AGTTGGTGGTGCGTGGCTGGCGCCTGCCGCAACCAGTCGCGTCCGCTGGCGGCCCGCTCGTAAGTCCAATCTGCATCGTTGGTAAAAAGCGTGCCGGTTCGGAATCCATCGGCAAACGCCTCGGTAATCCAGCGGAGGCCTTCTTCCGGTGTCGCATTCTTGACCGTGTCGCGGGTCTTCCCCTGCCAGGTGAAACTGAGCAAGTCCTTTTCCCGGATGACGACGCGGCGGACGTGGAGTTTTTTCAGACTGGCGTTTTTGCCCGTGTAGTGGCCAATCGCGAGCTTCACAAAACGATCATCCAGTAAGCTGGCGGCGATTTTCCCGACCCAGTTACGGAAGTTGTCGGTAGGGTTTTCAGAACGTGTTAGCATGGAACTCATGCTGCCCGATTTTCGAGCTGGTGGCGAGCAAGAAAGCAAAATCGTATTTCTATGCTTTGGACACAACTTCCGAGCATACGCATGTAGGTCGTGGCACCCTCGCCCGACCGCCGAGCATAAGCCGCCCGGTTGCCAACAGACCGCTGTCCGGCAGGGAACGGTGCTTATGCTCGGCTGGACAGGCGAGGCACCTGTCCTACGATACGTCGCCCTCATATTCTTCAAAAAAGTTACCAACCCTCGTTTTTGCCAACCCGGTAGGCGGGCGTGCCTTACTGCACGGTAAGCTTAATCATGTCGCGGGAGCCGTCGGGAGCGCAGCAGGCGATGGCCCAGGTGCCTTTCTGCAACGTCCAGGTCAGGGTGGCGTCGGCGGATGTCGCGCCGATGTGCCTGCCATTGGCGAACCAGTGCAGGGGCTGGGTGGAGACGGTCCTGGCACGCAGCCCGATTGACTGTTCATGGGGTGATTGCGCAATCAGGCGGTAGGTCGTGCCGTCGGCGGGTTCGATAATCGCCAGTGCTTGGCGATCAGGTGGTGGGGGCGCCGCTGCCAGCGAAATGCCAGGCACGAACCAGTCTCGCGTACCATCGGCGAGGGTGCGTTCACGCAGGCCGGCCGGTTTGGCAAACCAGCGTTGTGAGTGTGAATCGCTCAGCGCACGGAAGATGTCGCCGGCAATCGGGGCAGCGGCGTCAGCACCGGTGAGCCCTGGGGTGGGGGACCCATCGGGGTTGCCAATCCAGACGCCGACGACGTAGTCCGGATTCCACGCCACCGTCCAGACATCGCGGAATCCGGATGAGGTGCCGGTCTTCCAGGCGATACGCGGCAGTTCGGCATCGGCGACATGACCGAAGATGGCCATGCTGCGTTCGCGTCCACCCAGCATGTCGGCCAGCATGTAGGCCGTCTCGGGCGAGAAGACGGTGCGCGGTGGCGCTTGCGCGTCATCCGATTCCAGCAGACGGTAGGGCAGATAGCGCCCTTCGCGGGCCAGGCAGGCGTAGGCGTTGACCAGCTCCAGCAGGCGCACGTCGGCACTGCCCAGCGCGAGGCCCACACCGTAATGGTCGGCCGGACGGGTAAGTGTGGTAAACCCCAGCGCACGCAGAGTGTCGACCACCGTCTGCACCCCGGCTTGTTCTGTAAGTCTCAGGGCGGGCATGTTCAGCGACAGGATCAGTGCCTCGCGGGCGGAGATCTCGCCCTGGAACGTGCCGTCGAAGTTCTCGGGGCGGATATCGCGGTAGACCAGCGGCCGGTCGTCGAGCCTGGTGCCGGGGGTGATCAAGCCTTGTTCCAGTGCCATGGCGTAGATGAAGGGTTTTAGCGCGGAGCCCGGCGAGCGCAGGGCGGTGGCCGCATTGACCATGCCGGCATGCTGCCGATCCTCGTAATCCGGCGAGCCGAGCAGTGCGCGTACGCCGCCGGTCTCGACATCAAGCACCACCACGGCGATACCATTCACCGCCTGCTGATGGAGTCCAGGGTGATGCCGGGCGACGATGCGTTCGACGGCATGCTGGATATCCGCATCCAGCGTCGTTTGGCAGGTGCCGGCCTGCCGGTGGCGTTGCAGGACCAGGTCGCAGAAGTGCGGTGCCAGGAACGGGCGACGTCCACGCTGGGCATCCAGCGGTTGACGCTCCGCCGCCGTTCGCTGGGCAGCGGTGATATAACCATCGTGCTCCATGCGTTCCAGAACGTAACGCATGCGCTCGCGGGCCGCTGCAGGACGACGGTCGGGGCGCAGTCGCGCCGGAGATTGAGGAACGCCCATCAGCAGGGCGGCTTCGGCCAAGGTGAGGTCGGCCGCCGACTTGTCGAAATACAGGCGTGCGGCCGCCTCGATGCCGGTCAGGTTGCCGCCGAACGGGGCACGGTTGATATGCTGCACTAGGATATCTTCCTTTGATAATCTAAATTCCATCCGCAAGGCTTTGGCCGCCTCAATCAGCTTGGTGCGCAGGGTGCGCGGGCGTGGCTCGGCCAGGCGGATGACCTGCGTGGTAATCGTCGAGGCGCCGGAGATGCGTTTGCGGTGCCAGAGATTCTGCCCAAAGGCCCTGGCCAGGGCGAGGGGATCAACCCCGGGATGACGCGCGAACCGCTGATCCTCGGCCGCGATCAGGGCGCGTTTGGCCCAGGGACTGATGCGGTCGCTGTCCACCGGACGGCAGTCCTGCTCGCCCTTACCGAGCCGCACCCGCAGCGGAGTCCCGTGGCGGTCCAGCAACACCGTCCCCGCCCCGCAGTCATCCAGCAGCGGATCATCAACCAGCAGGATGCCGCTCAGCACCGCCGCGAATATCGCCAGCGCAATTGCGGCTGCCCGCTTTAAAATAATTTTGGACTTCATGACGCAACGACCTGATCTTTCGTCTTGATCCATCGGCTTTTCTTTGTAGCCGGGGTCGGTGACCCCGGAGCCCATGGGAAGG
>CAZOXS010000198.1:0-5482 GCA_964583785.1 uncultured Victivallales bacterium | reverse complement strand
ATGTTGATTGGAATGGCGAAGCCGACGCCCATGTAGCCACCGCTCTGGCTGTAGATCGCGGTGTTGATCCCGATGACCTCACCCTTGATGTTGAGCAGCGGACCGCCCGAGTTGCCGGGGTTGATCGCCGCGTCGGTCTGGATGAAATTCTCGTAGTCGGCAATGCCGATGTTGCTGCGGCCAAGCGCGCTGACGATCCCCGCGGTAACGGTCTCGGTCAGACCGAACGGGTTGCCGACGGCGATCACCCATTCGCCGACCTCCAGCTCGCTGCTGTCGCCCAATGCCACGGTCGGCAGATCGTCGGCATCAATCTTGATGATCGCGACCTCACTCTTCTCGTCGGACCCGATTTTCATGGCTTCGAGCTCGCGGCCGTCATGCAGCTTCACCGTGATCTTGCTGGCATCGCCAACCACATGGCTGTTCGTCAGGATGTAGCCATCCTTCGAGACAATGAAGCCCGAACCGGCTCCCTCGCGGCGGAACTGGCGCGGGGCGCGGCGACGCGGCGTAGGCTGCCCCGGGACACCGAAGAAACGCCGCATCATATCATCGCCGAAGAAATCGAACGGGTCATTGAATTCGTAAGGGCTGTCGCCCGCCTCGATCACCTGCTCGACATGGATAAATACAACCGCTGGCATCGCCGATTTGGCCACGGCACTGAACGCCTTGCCGGTCTTCTCCAACTGGGCCATCCCCTCGTCGACGGGGGCACTATAAACCGGCAGTGCGAGGATCGCCAGCAGGACGGTTGTCGATGAGAACAGGGTCGCGGATTTGTGTAGCGTCTTCATGATTTTCTCTCCTTTCATGCGGCTTGTTGTTGGTCTCGCCGGAATTATACGCATCAATCGTGCCAGCTTGATGGCGCATCAAGAAGGACAGGCACCCTTGCCTGTCCATCCGAGGATAGGTGCTTTGGTAGCCGGACGGCCAATGCTCGGTGGTCGGGCAAGGTGCCACGACTTACTTTGGAACTACGCTATGGCCGTTGGTGATTGTGCGAAGCCGATCCGGGATGGGACGAAATGAGACGCAACTGCGACAGATTGACGCGGCGTATTGCTGTGAGCCCCCTCGCCACCGCAAAAAGCGCCAGAAGGTTGCCGCAATTCGTTTTGCAGTCGCTACATGCTTCTGGCATTATCTCCTGGACAAACGCGATCAGGAGAGCGAATGCAGTCGGACTATCAAATCACGGGTGAAGCGGGGCGACCCTTGCGCGGGCGGCTGGCGCCGAGTCCTACGGGGGCGCTGCATCTGGGCAATGCCCGCAGTTTCCTGATCGCCTGGCTTTCGATCCGGTCGCGTGGTGGCACGGTTGTCCTGCGCATGGAGGATCTGGACCATCCGAAGGTCAAGCCCGGTGCGGCGGACCAGGCGCTGGCGGATTTGCGCTGGCTGGGGTTGGACTGGGACGAGGGGCCGGATGTCGGCGGGCCGCACGTGCCGTACGTGCAGTCGCAGGGGGTTGATCATTACGCGGCGGCGCGCGACCGGCTACTGGCCAAGGGACTGATCTATCCTTGTGTCTGCTCGCGTACGGATGTCGAGGCGGCGCAGAGCGCCCCGCATGCCGGCGAAGACGGCCCGCGCTATCCGGGCACCTGCCGCGACCGGTTCGCGTCGTTCGATGAGGCCGCCGCGACACTGCCAGTAGGTCGGCTGCCTGCCTGGCGGTTTCGTGCTCCGGATGAAGAGATCGGTTTTGTCGATGGCTTCTGCGGCGAGATTTCGGCCAACGTGGCGGAGCGGGATGGCGATTTCGTGCTGGCGCGTCACCGCGAGGGGGCCGGTTACATGCTCGGGGTCGTCGTGGATGACGCCCGCATGGGTATTACCGAGGTGCTGCGCGGCGACGACCTGCTGCCCGCCACCCCCCGCCAGCTTCTGCTGTACCGCGCACTGGGACTGGCCGCGCCCGCGTTCGTGCATGTCCCGCTGGTCGTCGGACCGGATGGTCGTCGATTGGCCAAGAGGCACGGTGACACGCGCATCGCCACGCTGCGCGAGCAGGGGATGCCGCCGGAGCAGGTGGTCGGCATGCTGGCCAACTGGTGCGGCTGGGCCGCCCTCGGCGAGTCGATCACGCCTGCCGATCTGATTAAACGCTTCGACCTGTGCAAGCTGCCAAAAGAGCCGGTGGTGCTGGCGGTCTGAATGGCACTGTGCTTTATCATGAATCAAGGTCTGCCACGTTTAGCCTACGATGCCCATTTGAGTTCCAACTTTTTGTGATTTAAGGCGCAGTCTCTCAGATAAAGATTGATGAGACTCTGGTAGGGCATGCCTAATTCTTCGGCCAGAGCTTTGAAGTATGCAACAGTCGGCTTGTCAACTCGCATGGTGACAGGCTGCTTTAGCCGCTTTGTGTATGGATTTTTTTCGCCCTTCATCTTGCTGAAGTCATAGTGCTCTCTCATAATTCAACCCCAGTAGTTGGCTTGTTCGCGTTTGTCTGCTTTTCGTGCCGATATGATTCGCATTACGTCATCATCCTCGCGGTAGCAGTGGCAGACCACAAGGACACGGAGCGTGAAGCTCATGCCGAGCATAATGAACCGGTCTTCGTCCCGCGAATGGTCTGGATCGAAGAAGCGGATCGCGTTCTCGTCGAGAAAAACAGTCTGCGCCTCCTCGAACGATACCTTATGTTTCCGTTTGTTCTCCTGATTCTTGCGTTCGTCCCACTCGAACTTCATGTCATTCATACTTACACTGTACGGATAGCCGCGTGTAGAGGCAAGTCATTTCTGTCGGCCAACACGATTAGGGAATGTCTCTTAGCATTCCGGCTGCTCACCCCCGCAGGCCGTTGACGATCAGCACGACCGAGGTGATGGCCAGCACGATATGGATGAAGGCGGCGTAGTGGTGGTCGCGCGTGAAACGGACCAGCCCGTAGCCGGCCAGCACGCCGACGGGGATGACCGGCAGCATGACCAGACCGAGCTTCAGATGCTCAGGCTGGATGCGGCCGAGCAGGACAAACGGCACCAGCTTGATCAGGTTCAGCACGAAAAAGGTGGCGCAGTTGGTGGCGGCGAAACGCATTTTCGGCAGCTTCTGCGGCAGTAGCACCATCTGCATGACGGGCGCAGCCGCATGGGCCAGCGACGAGGTGATGCCGGCGGTCAGCCCGTAGGCGAAGCAGGCCTTGGGGCCGGGGGCGGGGGTTCCCTCCATGCGGGCAAGAATCCATTTGCGCATGGCAAACCAGAGTGTAAACAGCAACCCCAGTGTGCCGATGGCGATCCGCAGCGTGGCGTCGGTTATCTCAATCAACGCATGCTTGTCGGAGATGAACAGGCCAGCGGCTACCATCACCCCGGCGATGCAGCCCGGCACCATCGCCCGCACACGTGCCCAGTCGATATGCCGTCGGTAGAGCACGAACGCCCCGGCATCCATCACGCAGAGCATCGGCAGCATGAACGCCACGGCCGCGCGTGCGGCCTGGTTTTGCCCCGGCCAAAGCAGGATCAATAGTGGCGTGGCGATGCTGCCGACCGGGAAACCGCCCTTGGCCATCGCGGTCAGCAGTAGCGAGAGCGCGATCCAGACCAGGCTTGTGAAGTCGTAGGCGGCGAGGAAATCCATGGCTCAGGCACGCCCGAGGAAGGCCCCGGTGCGGGTGTCCACCCGGATGACCTCGTCGCAGGAAAGGTATTCCGGCACCTGCACCTGCAAGCCTGTCGAGAGCGTGGCCGGCTTGCTGCGGGCGGTGGCCGAGGCACCGCGGATCGAGGGATCGCAGGCGACCACCTTCAGCACGGCCACGGGCGGCAGTTCGATACCCAGCGTGCGGCCGTCGCTGATCAGGGCGTTGATACCCTCGAGATCCTCGGTGATGTACGGCAGCTCGTCCTTGATCTCGTCGGCGCGGAAGGTGATCTCGTTAAAATCCTTCAGGTCCATGAAGGTCACGTCCTCGCCCTGGGCGTAGGAGAACTGTATGGGCCGGCGCTCGAAATTACACGGACTGAACATCTCGTCGCCCTTGCAGGTCTTGTCGAGCTTGGTCTTGATGCTGAGGTTACGCAGCCGGAAATGATAGAGACTGGAGGCCCCGCGGGCGGAGGGGGTTGAGATCTTCAGGTCCTCGACGGCATAAGGGACGGACTCGATGGCGACAATATCGCCCCGTTTCAAATCACAGGCTTTCGGCATGGCTTCTCCTAGGGGTTATCCGGTTGCAGTTACGTGCGAGACGAAATACCAGAACCCGCCCCGGAATGCAAGATTGCAGTCTCTCCCCCTACGCCGTCTTCTCGGGGCGGGTGTAGGGCTTGGAGACGATCTGGCCCTCGGGCGGGAGGTTGGCGCGCGTGAGGCCCAGTTCGGCCAGGACGGCGTCGGTGGTCTTGAAGTGGCACTTGACGGTGTTGAGCAGCGTCTCGGGCGAGGTGCGACGCACGAGCGTGACCGCCGCCGCGCGCACCGCCGCGGATGCGCCCTTGGGAATCTCCGCGCTGTACTGCTCGCGCATCTTCTGTAGCGAAAGCAGGAAGCTCTCGCGCGCCAGGATCGAGGCCGCCGCCACCGCCATGTCCGACTCGGCCTTGTGACGCTGGATCAGCTCGATGCCGCGCCCCGCCTTCATCAGCGCGCGTTCAACGCTCTCCTTGCTGCCGAACTGGTCGGAAATCGCGGTCGGGCACCCCGGCACCGCCTCCAGCAGGTTCTCGATGGCGCGGGCGTGCCCCCAGGCCAGGATGCGGTTGACGCTGCGCATCTTGGCGTACAGCCGGTTGTAGGCGGCCGGTCCGATCGAGACCAGCGCAAAGCGGTTGCCGAGCAACTTGCGCAGCGCCGCCCCGATCGCCAGGGCCTTCTTGTCGCTGGTGATGGCCTTGCTGTCCTTGACGTCGAGCTTCTGCATGGCCTCAACCAGCGTTTCGTCGCAATAAGCGGCCGCAATCACCAGCGGACCGAAGAAGTCGCCCTTGCCGCTTTCGTCAACACCCATGCGCGGGGCATTGATCGAGGGATCAAGCTCCTTCTCGTAGCCGAGGGTGGCCGCCCCGAGCACGAGCGGCTCGAGGGTGAACTCGACGAACTCGCGCGCGCCCTTGCCCTGCACGAGCAGCTTGCCACTGGTGTAGAGGTTGATATTGCAGTCTGGCGCCTTGACGGCAAGGCGGGTGTGCGGCACCTCGGTCGGCCGGTAGTTGCCGCCACGCAGCAGCATGGTGATCGTCTCCTGCTGCTCCGGGGTCAACTTGTAGGTGAAGCTGTTCTGTTCAGGCATGCTTGTTTCCGTTTGTTTTCGTCTGTTCCTGGCTATCCTGGCGCCTTGGCTAGCGTTTTCCAAGGTATGGTGCGGGGCATCTTAGGTTGAAACCCGTCCAGGGGCAAGCCGTGTAATTCGCGGGCAGGTAATGGGTCAGTTTTAGGGGGGTGCCACAGTTACCTATGGTTATGCGTTCTTTCAGCCTTGCTGGTTATTGGCCCTTGCGAGGAGCCTAGCCGGCCG
>CAZOXS010000197.1:0-4484 GCA_964583785.1 uncultured Victivallales bacterium | reverse complement strand
GGACAGGCGAGGCGCCAGTCCTACGTTCACTTCCACTCACCAATACTTGTGTGCCCTGCAAAATAGTTAGTGGTTATCGCCTGCATCGCCACCGCTCATTCTATGCCCGTTGGTTTTGTCGTACTGATGCTGATATCGTCGAAATAGCAGTTACCGCCCTTCGTTCCCGTCATAGAGAACTGCGTGAATTCCGTGACACTTGTGTCCCAGAATCCAAGTCCCGATTCTCGCAGGACACTGTCAATATAGATGTCCCACGTCTGATTGGCGTAATCCTGCTTGACCGTGTAGCGGTGATATGTGTTACCGGTGATACCGCCCGACGGGGTAGCCAACACCCACGATTGCGCTACGCCATCATAAGCGTAGATATCGCCATCGGAATTCATCGCGAACACCGAAACGGTATATGTGGGTATCTCCGCAATGTCAGGGTGGTCACGGTAAGGCGTGATCGTATCGAGGTTGATACGGGCATAATAATCAATCCAGACAACCGATTCACCAATCGCCCCAATTATATGTTCGACAACGGCAGACTCCGAGCCAGACGTCAACGCCACCGCTTGCGACCCGTCATGCACCACATTAGTCTGCACCAATGCCTGTCCAGCGGGCGACGCCGTCCAGCGATTCTGTCCGTTCAAGTCGCCCGTGACCACCCCCGGTGACTCGAATGTTTCCGTGAAGGGCAAACCCATATACTGGCTGTACCCCGATGGCGGCAGCACCGGATTCAATCCCCGCGCCACCTCCGCGGCATCCCCCATACCATCATTGTCGGTATCGGAATCGTTTGGGTCAGTATCGGCGTTGTACTCAGCTAGGTTATTGAGACCATCAGGCTCCTGATCATCATTCGGCCCCCGAAAGCTGTAATGCCCGAAATGCACAGTTTCCCACCAATCAGGCAACCCGTCCCCATCGCTATCTGGATCTACGAGATTGATATTTACATTGGTAACCTGACCAGTAACGGCAAAACTGGGCCAGAAACTGTGACCTGCGTCGCCTCTAGGCTCATAGCTGTCCCTGTAATCATCCACATCTCCATCCATATAGGCAAATATATAAAAGTCGCCAGGGGGAAGTTTTGGGTAGATATAGTCCATTGGTTCTGGAACCGTAATATCACCGAAGTAGTATGGATTATAAGCTTCCACGTGAATTATCCCACTCATCTTGCCGGAATAGGTTATTGTGCCTTTGATATTCGGAGGATCGTCTGGATTATTCGGATCGGTGCCGTCAATGAATTGTTCTTCACCATTGGAAACACCATCGCCATCCGTGTCGCCAGCGGGAAGATCAGTGCGATAGCAGGCGAAAAACTCACGATTGGTTGAGGCGGGAGAGATGGCGTAGTCAAAGAAGTTCGTGCCGGAGGGGAGATTCGTTGATAACGCTACGGACCAGTTCCAATCGATCAGGTCGTCACAAGAGACGATATCGAGCGGCACGCCATACAACGACGAGGGATAGCCGATAGTAAGCTGCACATCGTTCGATCCGGGTACGCCCTTTACCATGGCGGCGAAATGCAGATCATTGCTGAAAGAGCTACTCATTCCCATCATCAGGAGCGGCATTGCAGGCATGGTCTGTAATGCCTGAAGCTCTGATTCGTCCACCTTGGCGACAACCGCTGCGGCCTCGGGGTTGACGAGCGTCATCCAACCGACGATGCGGGCCGGATTGAACATGGTATGGAACGCCAGGAACTCCTTGCGGGAGGGCGGCACACCAAGCCTGAGGAAGTGTTCCTTCGCATACCAGAACGGATCATAATCCTTTGGGCGCTCAACGCGCAGGAGTTCTTCACCGTCATAGGCGATCAGCAGGTAGTCGTGCGTTTTCTCGTCAAGCAGGATCAGAAGCGGATAGCAGGCGACCTGATAATGCTCGTCAACGATTCCCTTTGTGGAAAGTTTTCCAAGGAAGTCGGCGGGGAAAGCGCGACTCAGATCGTCAAACACAACTTTTCCTGAATCGACGACCTGCCTGGTGGTGCCGGTTTCATCGGGAACGAGGATCGGCAGCATCGCGTTAGCATGCTCGTCATGCAGTGCCAGCAGTTCACCAAGGCTCCCCACCGTTTCATCCGTAAGATTCTGTTCAATATCGGCAGACGCCAGGCTCTCCGCGCCAAGCCCCACGCTTCCTGTCATCACCCCCAGAACCACCACACAGACCAGTCGTAATCCACCCCGCATCACGCGCATCATCATTTCTTCTTGTTGTACCATGGCTAACATTATTCGGTTGTATTTATTGATTTGAGGGCACGATGGTTACGCATGCCCAGGATGGCTGCTGTTCCAGCCAGAAACAGCAGCCATGTTGAAGGTTCAGGCACCACGGTGATCCTGATATCGTCAAATGCTCCACCCGAAATAGCAAATCCTTGGATTAGACCAATTGTGCTCATATCCGCTTCAGCCGTACTCCAAATATAATCAATATACGAATACGGCAGATCGAGAACTTCGCTCCCATACTGTCCAATAAACGATATTGAGCCTCCGAATGGTACATATGAGACGCTGGCATGGCTGACATACTGGCCGGGGTCAAGAAGAAACGTAATATAGTCTTGAGTATCGAGACCAACATACAGGAAGGAATTCCCGATACTTTCTCCATTGAACTCCCAATCCAGAACTCCTGTGCCATTATTCGGGCCCGGCCCCAGGGTATGGGCAAACGAAGGATCAAAGGCACCGATACCATTACCATCATCAAAATCCTCCAACAGAAGCGTGGGGGTGGCGCAGACAAGCGGAACTAGCCCCAAAAAGCATACGATAGCTACGATCATTTCATTAAATTTATGCTGCTTCATCACGTCCCCCATGTAAGCCGTCGCCAAATGTACACAATGTTTACTTTGATAGTCAACACGTTTTCGTCGTGAATGCTTTTTATGAAAAAGGACGTATTGTTGACAGTGAGAATAGATGAGATCATGCACGAGCTTATTCGCCGTGAGGCGGTGAAAGACGAGCGGGCAGTATCCTGGATTGCACGGAAACTTCTGGAGGAAGCGCTTCGCTCGCGGGGGCTATTAAAATCAGACAAATGACTATCCCTGTATGCTTTCATTCCCTGCTTGCCCTTATCCGGTAAAAGCGGATTGGTCTGGGATCAAACACGATCACGGCATTTGTGCCCGGCGTTGGGTGAGGAACCGCGAAAATTGTATTCCAGATTCCCGTGATACTGCTGCTGCTCTGTAGCCATTGAGCCGCCTCAATGCCCCCTTGCCACTCGATCCGTACCCCGCCCCAATCGGGATAAATTCGATTGAGCCTTAGCAGGGAGTCTGCATCCTGCGGGTTGGTGCCAGCCGAGTATTCGGCAGCATTGTTCATCCCGTCGCCGTCGGGATCCAATGCTGCATCATCGCCTTTCGGGTTCAGACCATGCGTTACCTCCCAGCCGTCCGGCATACCATCTCCATCGGTACTCGTATCATGCGGATCGGTCTGCTGCATGTACTCGCCGAAGGTGGAAAGCCCGTCGCTGTCCGTGTCTTCCAATCCGGCCATGGCCTCGATACTTTCGAAGTGGCGGATTTCCCAGTAGTCCGCCATGTTGTCGCCATCGCCATCGGTAAACTCGTCCGCCCCCATGTCCACCGCAGAGCCGAAGGGGCGCGGCTCTCCATCCATATCAAACGCACTGCCGCTGTAGTCAGGATCGCCTGTATCAATGCATGGAGCCCCATAGAGTAAATGAAAATCACCGGCGGCGGGGTCAGCAAACTGTGGATCGGATCGAATCAAACTATTACTGCTGGTTAGACTACCGTAGATGTCCCTGATGCAGGAATAGGCAGCATATATTTCAGCACCCTCCTCGCTATGAATATCTGCACCATGGGGGCCAACATTCCCAAAGATAACGGAACTTGAAACTCGAAGGGAGCCAATAGAAACAGGACCGCTTATATGTATGCCGCCGCCTCCAAAAAACTCATCACTACCTTCATATGTGACAGTATTACACGCCACCGTCGATTGAGCCAAACTTGTTTCTGAAAAAGGGAAGACACTAATCCCTGCACCAGCGGATAAAGACACGTTGTTGACAATCAGACAATCCTGAATAGCAACAAAACTTCCCCCATCCGACAACACTCCTCCGCCGATTTGCGCAGCATTGTTGCCAGCAACATCACATCCTGAAAGTAATACAACTGTATCGGACGAGGCGGCAAATACCCCCCCCCCCTGGCTCGCCTGATTATTAAGCAAAGCACACCCACTGAGAAACACTTGCGCTCCAAGAGAAGCATGCAAAGCCCCACCAAACTGATTAACACCATTTGTTGATGCGTTGTCGATCAAATTACAGCTATCCGCGGCAAGCTGAGCATCTCTAACGCTGACCCCACCTCCCCATTCACTATTTCCTCGTGTAATGGTCAATCCGCTGACAGATAGCGTTGCCCCACTATCCAATAAAATTCCTCTTCTTTGCCG
>CAZOXS010000196.1:0-2722 GCA_964583785.1 uncultured Victivallales bacterium | reverse complement strand
AGTACGCAGATGCCCGGCCAATCCTTCAACAGATGCGCGTGATCGGCATCCAGCAGCATTTGGTGTTCGCGCACAGGAATACTGATCGTCAAACGCTGAAGCCTTCGCAAATACTGCCGTGCATTCCACTTATCATCCAATAACTTATCCACTGTCGCTTGCGCCTCGCCATACGGCACAATGATTGGGCGCTGCCAGTCGTCATCGATCATGCGGAAGCGCTCAGCGGCAGTTCGAAAAGAAAACTCAAAATTCCCTCCTAGCAACTCCAGAATTTTGTCCTTATCCAAAGCATCACTGCCAAGCTGGAAAAAACGCTGGCCGGAGTAGCTTCGAAACGTTTGTGGGAGAAAAACCTCTGGCAGCCGATCCGTTCTCAAGTACTCCCGTGCAAGAGATGCCGACGACTGCACATACCTCGGCTGATCCTGCGGCACAAAGACAATTGTTTTGCCGGACGGCAACATTCCTTCCCGGTTGCATCGTCCCGCCGCCTGGGCAATCGAGTCGAGTCCGGCCAGTGCCCGGTACACAACCGGGAAATCCAAATCAACCCCCGCCTCCACGAGCGATGTACTGACCACGTACAATGGTAAGGCATCCTTATTCAGGCGCTGGCGGATGACGGCCAGCACCATGCTCCGGTGCTCAGCACAAAGATTTGTCGTCAGGCAAAGCGTTTGTGCTTCCGGCAATCGGTCCGCCAGATTCCGACAGTCATCCTTGCGATTCAGCACACAGAGTACCGATTGATTTTCGCACAGTATATGCTCAGCAATCGTATTGTACGGCACCGGATCAAGCCCCTGTAGCACGTCCACGTCAACACGCTTGAGACAAGCCGAAAGCGAATCTGGTTCTTTCATAATCTCGGTGACAGACGAAAAACCCTCGCGGAATCTGAAATCGAAACTCTCGGTCTGCGTCAGCACCGGCTGCGTCGCTGTACACAACACAGGCGTGACGCCGTAATGCCGTTGCAATTCACGGATGGCAAAGACGACCGGACGAAGGAATTCAGGCGGAAGACACTGCGCCTCATCAAAGATCACCACGCTGTCGACGATGTTGTGCAGCTTGCGGCAACGACTGGTCTTGGCGGCATACAGCGATTCAAAGAACTGCACACTGGTGGTTACAATGATAGGCGCATCCCAATTCTCTGTCGCTAAACGGCTGCGTACACTCTCCCGCGTCTCATCTTCATCAACAACATTGCAGTGATGTTCAATGACAGCGGATTCGAAACCAAGGATATTCCGGAATACATCGGCGGTCTGTTCAATAATGCTGGTATAGGGAATCACATAGATAATCCGCCGTTTGCCTTGCTTTACGGCATGTCGCAACGCGAACGCCATTGAGGCAAGCGTTTTCCCGCCTCCGGTCGGCACCGTCAGGGAAAACGCCGTTGGATCAAGCTCGGATGCAGTCCGGCACTGCGCGAGCACCTCCGCACGAATGCGATTGACGACCGTGGTTTCGGCATGGGTACATATTGTATCCATGTGCTTGTCAAATGCCGAGAGCAGCTCCTGGAGATCCGGATATTCAGTTTGCCTAATCCGGCTACGGCGGCGGTCCATGAATGCTTCTGTGTCCAGATCATCCGCATCCACCAAACATGAGAACAGCATGCGGATGAAGAAAGATATATCGCCCTGATTCAGCAGCGGTTTTGGAGGGTCGGGTTGTGGCTGCCGCTTGATCTCATCCGGCACGGATTCCAGTAGTTGTGCCGACAGTTCCGGTGTTCGCATCTTCGGTTCCAGTGCCTTTGCCCCAGAATCTGCCGATGCGTAATCGGCCAAACCCGCATGATGCCCCATGATCAGCCAGCAAAGCACACGGTCTATGCCTTTCCATCCTCGACTTTGCGCCAAATGACCGCCAGCAACCGAGTGAACAACCTTTCCCGGCTTCGTCTCCAGGTGAGATTCAATACCATTCGCATCGTACAGCATCTTCTGGAATGCATCCGAGTACTTCCCCAGATCATGCCAGAGACCGGCTATACGCGCCCATTCCTCGCCGCCAAAGTGCCTTGCAAATTCAGATGCCAGTTCCGCGACATTCCGCAGGTGCTCCTCCAGCGGCTGCCACTTTTCCGGGGGCTGACCTTCCAGGCTGTGTGCGTAGTAGTTCATTCGTTTCGCTTTGTAGCGGTTTTTGGGAGCGCTTGCAATCTTTTTGCCTTTTTGTTTGCGCATTCGTTATACTCCGTGGCGTCCTGGGGACTTACTGCGTATACTTGCGTTCACTCCTTTAGTCGTTTCAGTTTCTCGCCCAGTGCCAGGTCCAGGTGCTGTTTGTCTTCCGGGTAGAGCGAGATCAGGCGCTTGCCGGCATGCATGTAGAGATCCTGTTTCAGGTACATGCCCGCCTTGTAGCGCGGGGTGTCCATGCCCCAGTACTCTATTTCAACCGACGCCGCAGAGTCCGCGATTCCCGCCAGCTTGGCCACCGCTGAGGCCGCCAGGCGCCGCACCAGCGGGGATTCGGAAGTCGCCAGGCCGGCCAGCACCGTGAAGGCACCGGCATCCGCGCTTTCGCCCAGGGCCTTGGCGCTTGCCGCCAGCTTGCGCACGTTTGTCAGGTTCATGCGGGGGCTCCGGTTAGTCCGACTTATTTCGTGCCGCTCGGCGACATTTCATTGCGTCTATTTTGGGTTTTTACTCCGGCTTTCTCAAGGTCCGCGCGAATCTGCTTGAGTTCCCCGGCG
>CAZOXS010000195.1:0-7262 GCA_964583785.1 uncultured Victivallales bacterium | reverse complement strand
CGAGGTCCACCGTGCGCGACTGACCCGACGCGGACGGGGTGGAACCCGTCCCTCCAAGGCCGTAGACGCGTAGGGAGGCGAGCTGGACCGTGCCGTCGGTGTCGTTCCAGGCGAGGGCGACGGGGTTGTCGCCGGGGTTCTTGACGCCGCAGTCCCCGCAAATCGCCCGCCAGGCGGCCTGGTGCTCAGCCGCGCCGAGGTGGCCTTTATCCACGTATTCCACGACCCGCTGGTATTTGGCGTAGGCCGCTTCGAATTCGGCCTTGCGTTTGGCACGCGCCGCCGCCTTGACCTGCGCGATTTCCGCCTCGCGCTTCTGACGTTCCTGCTCCGCCTTGCGCTGCGCCGCCGCCAGTTCCGCTGCCGCCGCCCGCTTGTCGCCCAGCGCCAGAAGTTGATCCAGCGAGCTGCCCACCGCCCCCGGCTGCTGCGCAGCCGTGCGCAACCGCGCAATCTCGGCATCCATCTTCGCCATTTCTGCGTTCTTTTCGTCCTCAAGCGCCTTCAGGTTCGCCGCCGCCTGCGTTTGCTCGGTCTGCAGCTTCCTCAGGCTTTCGAGCTGCGCTCGCGATAGCGCGAGGTTCTCGTCGAGCATGTCGATCGGCGTCAGGTAGAACGCGCCGGTCAGGCTGGTGCTCTCCCACGGTACCTGCTGCTTTCGGGTCGTCTCGATGACCTTGCCGCGCACCGTGCGCAAGGCCGGCCCGATTTCCTGCCCCGGCACGCCAAGCTGTTCGAGCAGGTAGCGGGTATAGACGCTGTTGCTGCCGTCCACCCCGTCAGCGGCAACCTTGCCGGGCGCGGTGGCATAGGCGATCAGCGTCCCGCTGGGGGCGTCCATCTGCGCCAGCCCCGTGGTGGCCGTACGGAAGCTGCGGGCGAATGGGTTGTCGCGGCAGGCGTCGAGGAAGACGATGTTGAGGCGGTTGCCGGCATCCTCCATCTTGCCCAGTACCTTGCCGACGTTGAAGGCGTTATATGTAACATCGCGTTCGTTGTTGATTTCCGCCCCGACCGGAATCAGATAGTTCTGACCGGCAATCTGCATCCCATGCCCGGCATAGAAAAAGAGCCCCACCCCGCCCGCGCCCAGCGACTGGCCGAAAAGCTCCACCGCCGCTTCCATCCGGCGCAGGTCCGCATTCTGGATCAGGGTGACCTTGAAGTTGCGCTGCTCCAGCAGCCGCGCCATGGCCTCGGCATCGTTGACCGGATTGGCCAGCGGCGAACTCGCATAGGCACCGTTGCCGATCACCAGCGCCGAGCGCGGCTCGCGGTAAAGCACCTTCATCCCGCGCGGATCCTCGACCTGGGCAGAGGCAACCGCCACCGAAAGCAGCAGACCGATGGCGGCGAGATTGATAGAACGGGCGGACAAGAGTCGAGATGCGTGTATCATTGCGTAATCCTCCAATGGCGCACAGACTGCCACAAAACGCGCCGCGATTGCAACGGTTAATCATCGGGGTAATCACCGGCCAGGAAGGTTTCGACGGCGTCGAGTAGCGCGTCCTCGTCGAAGCATTTGATGGCTGGCACGGGCACGCTGCTGCGGAACCAGTGGCCGTAGCGCTTGGTCATCATGCGCCGGTCGGCCACGATCACGACGCCACGGTCGGTGCGGTGACGGATTAACCGCCCGAATCCCTGCCGGAACCGGATCACGGCATTCGGCAGCGAAAAGCCGGTAAACGCGCTCTGACCCGCCGCTTCCAGTGCCTCGCAGCGCGCCGCCACCACTGGATCGGTAAACACCGCGAACGGCAGACGCGCCAGCACGACGCACGAGAGCGTCTCGCCGACCACATCCACTCCTTCCCAGAACGAATGCGTGCCCATCAGCACCGAACTGACATCATGCCGGAACCGCGCGGTCAGATCCTCGCGCGAGGCGGATTCGCCCTGCGCCAGCACGTCGATCCCGTCGCCGTGCAACGCCTCGCGCAGCGACGCCGTGGTCCGCTGCAGCATGGTGTAGCTGGTGAACAGCGACAGGCCGCGCCCGCCCGTCCGCCGGAACAGTTTGGCCAGGAATTCGCCCAGTGCCTGGTCATACGCCTGGTCGGAGGCGGTCGGCTCGGGCAGGAACATCGGCACGATCAGCAGCGACTGGCGGGCGTAATCGAAGGGCGTGCCGACATCCAGCGTCGTCAGCCGTTCCGGCTCGATCCGGTCGAGTCCCAGCCGCCGCATCAGGAAGTTGTAGCTGCCGCGCACGGAGAGTGTGGCCGAGGTGAAGATGATCGACTGCTTCTGCTGGTAGAGCGTCTCGTGCAGGCGCTCGCCGACATCGATTGGTGCGGCGGTCAGGCGTGCCGCCTTCAGCGAGCGGTCATCGGCCTCGACCCAGAAGACCATGCCGGGCACATCCAGTTGCATCATGAAGGCGATGTCCTCGCGCAGCTCCACCAGCCCCGCGCGAAGTCCATTGAAATCCTGGATGAAGGCAGCATTGAATCCGAGTGTGCCGGCATCCAGTTCCTCCATCTGCTCGATCAGCGCATTGAGCGCCTCGACCATCGCCGCGATTGCCTGCCGCATCCCCTGCTCCGCCTCGACCACCTGCCGCCATTCCTGCGTATCCTTGATATCGGGCAGCAGCCGCCGCATCCCGCCACCCGCCACGAGCAGCCCGGCGCAGGCGGCAAAGAAGGGTTCCAGCGTCTGTTCGACCTGCTCCGAGGCGCGGTTGAGCTTCTGGCAGATTTTCTCGATCACGGTGCGTTTGTCGGCATCGCCGGTGATCGCCCCGCTGGCGATCTGGTGCATGAACGCGGCCAGCAGGCCGGTGCTGCCGTTCTGGCGGATGCGGCCAACGCGCCGCAGCAGGAACCGCACCCGCGCACGCGACGCCTCGACCGAGAAGAAGCGGGTGGCGGCATCCTCGATGTTGTGCGCCTCGTCGAGGATCAGATGGCCGTGCGGCGGGATCGCCTGCCCCTTGTCCTGCATCTCGGCGAAGACCAGTGCATGATTGGCCACCACGATATCCGCCGCCATCGATTTCGCGCGGGCGCGGCGCAGGAAGCACTGGCGGAAGTGCCGGCAACTGCGCCCCGCGCATTCCTCGGCGCTGGAGGAAAGCAGCGCGGCAAACCCGCCGCTGCCGCGGGCTTCCAGGCCGGCCAGCTCGGACAAGTCGCCGGTCTGCGTCCGCGTCAGCCAGACCAGGACCGAAGCGGCCAGTTCGTGCTGGCCGGCACGCAGTTCAAACGAGGCATGATCCAGCAGGTAGATCAGCTTGCGCAGGCACAGGTAGTTCGAACGTCCCTTGATCAGCGCCGCCTTGAAATCAAGCCCCGTCACCGACCGGATCAGCGGTAGATCCTTCTCGTAGAGCTGCGACTGCAGGTTCTTGGTATTGGTGCTGACCACGACAGGCGTCCTGTTCAGCAGCGCCCACTGCACGGCGGGCACGAGATAGGCCAGGCTCTTGCCGGTGCCGGTGCCCGCCTCGACCAGCAGGTGCGACTGGCGGTTGAAGGCATCCACCACGCCATGCGCCATGCGCAACTGTCCCTCGCGGCACTCGTAGTTCGGAAACGCCTTGGCGAAGGCCCCGCCTGCCCCCAGCAGCTCCTCGACCGTCTCCGGGGGCAGCGGTTGCGACTGCTCCGGCGGCGGGGTGCGCGGCACGGCCGGCTGCGGATCCGGCGGGATGACCTCGAGGATCGTGCGCGCCCCTTCGCGGTCGGGCTCCATCTCGCGCCGCAGCAGCAGGTCATCGAAAAACGCTTTCAACGGTTGGCACAGGCGCCCCTGCAGCACGCCACTGATCTCATGGAGCACCACCAGCGGCAGCGCGGCGGCCCGCGCGCACAAGGCCCGTCGCACGGCGGCGGCGGTGGTCTCCACCCCCAGAAGGGCCGCCAGCGAGGCGACATCCGTGCGCGGATTCGAAGGCAGCACGATCAACGCCAGCGCGCCGATCTCGATCCCCTGCCCCGTTTCCATGTCCGCGTCAATCATTCCGGCTAGCCTCCCCACAACCGTCGCAGCGATTCGGTAATATCCTTCGCCTCGTCGGGCGGCAGCGCATCATCCCCCTCACGGGCGGAGGCTGCCCGCCCTTTCGCCGCCGGTCTGCGGCGGTCACGGGCGGAAAGGAACGCGCCGAAGGCGGCCGACGTCATGATCTCCGCCCCCAGCAGCTTGGCGCGGCTGATGACGTAGCGGTCATCGGAAACCACAACGTAATCGAACCGCTCGCCGAATTCGTGCAGGATGGCCAGGATCCGGTCATCGGCCGACTCGCCCGTGGCACTGTAGACCACGCGCACCCCGGGGCCGGCCGAGCTCTGCCCCGCCATGACACCCGAATCGCCATCGAAGACCGCGATAAAAAGCCAGACATCGCCCCGCTGCATCATCCAGCGACGGCAGTACGCCAGCAGGGCCTCGCGCCCGTTCTCGAGCGACACCTCCAGCAGCGGCTTCCACGAGGGCAGCCGGTGCAGGATGTTGTAGGCATCCAGAATCATGATCCGTTTACGCATAGCGGCGTAATCTACCCCAATCCCGCCCCTACAACAACCCCCGTTTTTCCAGGTCTGTGATTCTTACCGGCGAATCGTAAAAACCGTGAGCACAGATGCAGGTACGCCACTCTTGCAATCATTCAATTTGATGGATAGGATGTTCCTGTCGATTTAGTTGCTTGGAATCTTTGTGCGTGCTGCCGCTTGAATAAGGCGAATTTCCGTTTAAGAGCTTTTTTGATAATTGCGTTTTGAGGTTGTGTATGCGTAGGACTTTAGACCGCCTTTTGGATAGGCTTGATGAACTGATCCGCACGGATTCTTTCGAGGAGCTGGAAACGGATGGCATCGAAATCAAGCCGGTTCCCGCAAGCGGTGGTGAGTGGCGAAAAATCCACGAATCGGTCAATACGTTCCTGAATACGCGCGGGGGACTCCTCCTTGTCGGGATCAAGGAGGAGCAATTACCCACCGGCAAACGTTATGTGTTCACTGGGTACCGTTCGGAGGCCGAGCCCAAACTGAAGGACTTGAGCAGCTTGTTTTGCGATAGGTACGGGCGGAAACTTGACTTGAAGGGAATGTTCCCCGATCCGGAAATCCGGACTTTCCGTGATGGGCAGATTGCGGCTGTATTCGTTGACGAATTGCCGGCTGATCAGAAATTCTGTTTCCTGAACGGAGTCGCATTCAAGCGTATCCTCACCGGCGATCATAAGCTGACGGATGCTGAGATATCCAGCCAGGAGGAGTACAAGGAAGAAGCCACCTACGCGCGTGAGCTGCTACCCGTCGCGGAGGCAGCCCCCGCGGATCTTAACGTTGACCAACTGAATGAGTATATCCAGTTGCTCAATCGCCAGGCAAAAGTGGAAACAATGAAACCGGATATTTCCGCCGCGCTCTCGTTCCTGACGCGAAAGGGCTTTGTAAAGGACGGCAAGGTCACGACCCTGGGGATGTTGGTTTGCGGGGTGCATCCAGAGGACTATCTGCAGTTTCGCTGCCGGGTGCATGGTTACGTCGAGGCCCCCGGTATTGTCGTTCAAGACAAACAAGTTATCAGCGGAAACATTCTTCCGGTTATGGAATCCGCCTATGCCTTTGTCATGCGGAATATACCGATCGGCGTCAGTCACAACGAAGGCGGAACAGCCAGCCCGCAATACCCGGAGGCGCTAATCCGCGAAACCGTCAATAATGCCTTGGCTCATCGTGACTATGCGATCGACAAGTATGTTTCCATCACCATCAAGCCACGAAGTCATATCGAAATCCGTAATCCGGGGGCTTTCCGCAAGCACTTGATCATTGAGGACATCGACAACGCCACACCCATCCGGCGCATAATCCCGGAAGCAAGACCCCGGAACCCGAAGCTGGCGATGGTGCTAATGGTCTATAACAAGTGGGAGGGTAAAGGCATCGGAATGGCCACAATGGTCGATCTTTGCCTGCAAAACCAAATCGATCTCCCTTATTACCGTTTCTATTCGGAATCTGGTATCGGGCTTTTCCTGCAGCCTGGTGCCTTGGTGGATGATCATATGGAGGGCCTTTTTCTTTCGTTCGATCGTTATATCCAGGATCGCTTGGACGGTCGGACCTTGACCAACCAGCAGAAGGCCATTCTGGCTTATCTGATCAAATCGGAATGGGCCAACGAGCAGTTGCGTTACACCGTACTATTAACGCCTGACAACAACCATTTCAATGAGATTGCCCGCTTGGAGGGATGCGATTTGATCATGAAGCATCCATGCAGCACGGCACTGCATCCTGTGTATGTTGTCGACCGCCTCTTAATGAAACGTGATCACATGGCAGAGCTCAGGCAACTTTTCGGGGATGCTTTTGCCAGCCTGCGAGAATTCGACAAGGAATTACTCAGTGTCGTATTCCGCTTCAATCGCTATTCAACAACGCCGCATCCAAGTGCCCGCCAGGCCAGCCTTACACTTTGGTTTCAGAAGCATGCTGACGTTGGAAGCATCCGCGAGTTTGACGGATTCCTTCGTAAAGCCCGTGCTGTCTTCAACCGCATGGAAAAAGCAGGCTTCGTCTGCCGTGTCGAGGGATCTCCTCGTTATCGGATCAATGAAGATTTCAAAAGCCAGAATCTGCTTTAGAGGCACTTGCAGAACCCCTCGCTGTGCCCGCTTGAAGCCGGGCACAGCGAGGGGTTTTGCAAGAGCCTCCAGAGACCCGACATGTAAGCCTCCGCCATCGCAGCCGTTATTTCATGCAGATTGACAACATGCTTGTGATGCTTGGTCAGCCATTTCGTAAACCGGTCCCACTGACTCCGGTAGGATTCAGGCGTTCGATCCCCTGGGTTGCGCTTTTTGGGATTATTCAGCCACGTCTTCCAAGCATCGGCGACCGCCACCTTGATTACACTCCCCTGTAGAAGACGCGCCGCCAGCTCCTGCCGGGTCTTGTCGCGGCTATCCTCGGCCTCGATTGAATCGAGGAGTTCCAGAACCTTTTGGAATTCCGTCATCAAGGACAGTTCCCCCGGAGCTCCGCCACCTTGGCGGTAAGCACCTTGCGAGCCTCCCCCCTGGAAGACTCCCCGGTGGAAAAACAGACATCCTTGCCCTCATGCTGGAACCATACCATACCAGCACGAGCTTCCCGGCCTGTAATGGGTCAGTTATAGGGGTGTTTGCCTGAGTTGCCTATAAGTTGGCCATTTGGCCTGCACTATTTCGGTGAACGAGAGCGGCGACGAGAGCGGTGAACGATTCAAATTCCCACTCGTTGTCCGCTCTCGTCGCCGTT
>CAZOXS010000194.1:0-3947 GCA_964583785.1 uncultured Victivallales bacterium | reverse complement strand
TGCGGCGTTGTAAGCGGACGGTTGTTGGCCATATGCGTGGGAACGAGCGTGACCGCAAGCTCATCCCCGCTGCCTCAGTTGCGGCGCAACTGGGCTACATTAATCGTTATCAACCTGTTTTGCTAGAGATCCCGAATGGGCAGCGCGTCTATGACCGAAATCACTACAGATTGCGGTAGGTTGAGTCAACTGCATACCCAGAGGCTCTTGCAAAACCCCTCGCCGTGCCCGCTTGAAGCCGGGCACGGCGAGGGGTTTTGCAAGAGCCTCCACAATATGTCAAATGTAAAGATGCGTCCCTTATGCTTCGTACGCGTCCAGAAAGAATGTGACCTTCTTTTTTGCGTGCTCTCGCCGTTTCTTTCCGCCGTACCGTTTAAACGAAAGTGATGACCAAAATCCCTGACCCGGTGCCTTTGCAGCATATCTACATAATAAATCAAACGGCAATATAGCCGTTATATTGTTGTTATTGTCACACATTTTTTGTTGTTATCGATTGATTATACGGCATTTGTCTGCCAACAATAACATACGGCTATCGTTGTGGTGATGAGTGCCGTTGCATCAGGGAAAACGATTGGAAGGAGTTGAGATGTCCGCAATTCATGACGCATTTGAGGTGGTCAAACGCCGCAATGTTGGTGAGCCCGAGTTCCTGCAGGCGGTGCATGAGGTTCTGGAATCACTGGAGCCGGTGATCGAGAAGAACCCGGTTTATGTCGAGTCGAAGATCCTGGAACGGATCTGCGAACCCGAGCGGCAGATCATGTTCCGGGTGCCGTGGATGGATGATCAGGGCAACGTGCATGTCAACCGCGGCTTCCGCTTCGAGTTCAACAGCGCACTGGGCCCGTACAAGGGCGGGCTACGCTTCCACCCGAGCGTGAACCAGAGCATCCTGAAGTTCCTCGGCTTCGAGCAGATCTTCAAGAACGCGCTGACGACGCTGCCGATGGGCGGCGGCAAGGGCGGTTCGGATTTTGATCCGAAGGGCAAGTCCGACGCCGAGGTGATGCGCTTCTGCCAGTCGTTCATGACCGAGCTGCAGCGCCACATCGGTGCCCAAACCGACGTACCGGCGGGCGACATCGGTGTCGGTGGCCGCGAGATCGGCTATATGTTCGGGCAGTACAAGCGCCTGCGTAACGAGTTCACCGGTGTGCTCACCGGCAAGGCCCTAGGCTGGGGCGGTTCGCTAATCCGTCCGGAAGCTACCGGCTACGGCTGCGTCTACTTCGCCCAGGAGATGCTCAAGACCCGCAGCGACAGCCTGGAAGGCAAGACCTGCGTGGTTTCGGGCTCCGGCAACGTGGCGCAGTTCACAGTGGAAAAGGTCACACAGCTCGGTGGCAAGTGCGTCTCGCTCTCCGATTCAACGGGCACCATCCATGACGAGGATGGGATCACCCCGGAAAAACTCGCCTGGGTGATGAACCTGAAGAATGTCCGCCGCGGCCGCATCAAGGAGTACGCGGATCACTTCCGTGCGAAATACTACGAGAACAAGCGTCCGTGGGATATCCCCTGCGACTGTGCGTTCCCGAGTGCCACGCAGAACGAGATCAGCGGCGAGGACGCCAAGGCGTTGCTCAAGAACGGCTGCATGCTGGTCAGCGAAGGAGCCAACATGCCGAGTGCACCGGAAGCGGTTGACCTGTTCGTTGAGAAGCGGATACTGTTCGGACCGGGCAAGGCCGCGAACGCCGGCGGGGTTGCCACCTCCGGGCTGGAGATGTCGCAGAACGCGACCATGATGAAATGGCCGCGCGAGGAGGTCGACAGCAAGCTCAACGGGATCATGGTGGCGATTCACGAGCAGTGCGTGGCAGCGGCGGATGAGTACGGTTACGCGGGCAACTACGTTGCCGGTGCCAACATCGCCAGCTTTGTCAAGGTCGCCGACGCGATGCTCGATCAGGGGCTGGTGTAAGCGCTGGATGCCTGATGGCCGACACGGGGCAACCCGTGCCGACCTTTTTTTTGTGCGGTTTACAATTCCTTCAGCCACTTGACGACATTGGGGGCATCGGGATCGTTGGGGGCTAGTTCCAGGAAACGTTCATAGTGCTGGCGGGCCTTTTTGGCGTTTGCGAGGTTGTCGTCGTAGAGAATGCCCAGGTTGAAATGCAAGGCCGGATCATCGGCATTCATCTCCAGCGCCTTGAGGAACTGGGCTTCCGCGCGGTCATACTGGCGGGCCGCCTTGTAGATGCTGCCCAGGTTGTAGGCCAGCGCGAAGCGCTCGCGCGCATTGGCCTGCTCTGCTACTTGCAGTGCCTCCTGCAAGCGGGCAAGCTCCTCGTCCTTGGCGCGCAAGGCGTCATCGCTGCTGGACCGTGCCTGGAGCAAGGTCGCCTCTTCCGCCTCCCGCTCGGCCAGCTTTTCCTCCAGCGCCTTGACCGTTGACTCCATGCCCGCGATCTGCAAGCGGACGGCATCCCGCTCGGCCAATGCCGCCTCGCGCTCGGCGACCAGCGACTGGCGGTCACTTTCGGCTTTCTGTTCCTGTTCGGCCATCCGCTGCCGGAACGACTCCGTAATTTCCTCAAAGGCGTACTTCAGATCCGCGATCCGCCCATCGGTTTCATCCTGCGCGCGCACGCCTGAAGGGGCGGTTCCAATCATCAAACCCAATAACACCAGTTTACTCACCATCACTCGCATTTGTCTTGCCTCCGTTGTTGCATTTTCCTTACTTGCCGATAACTTCAGCGTTTATTAACAATCAATACTATTTGAGACAGGGTGACTTCGTGACAGGGTGATTGATTGGACACACAATGTTCAATATCAAAATAATCCTGTCATAAAAACCGACCATTCGTTACCGCCGCGTATTCACCCGCCAGGCCTCCAGCCAGCCCCAGGCCATGCCGGTAATGAGCCCGCCGGCATGAGCCGCATTGGCAATCGGTCCCATCATCCCAGTCAGGCACAGGAAAAACCAGGCCATCATCATCATCATGGTCTGGCTATGGACATAAAGCCCGCCGGTCAGGTCCAGCCGCCCCCGCACCCAGATATAGCCAAGCAGCCCGAATACCACACCGGACATTCCTCCGAAAGCATGGCCGCCAAGGGCGAACTGCAACACATTTGAAAACAACCCGATCACGAGAACCTTGTGCAGCAACCCGACCGATCCCTGCGCGGTCTCCAGCATGCCGCCCAGATCGCGCAGCCAGAGCATATTGAAAAGCAGATGCAGGATCCCGAGTCCTCCGCCTGCCAGCGACGCATGCAGGAAGATCGGGGTCAGCAGGCGCCAGATCTGGCCATGCGCGACCTCGGGCAAGGCGGCGTCGAAATCCAGACCGCCATCTGTCGCGACGTATTTGGTAATCGAAAGCCACTGTTCAAGGCGTGATCCACTCCCGAGCCCGCCAAATACCGTGGCCGCCACACTCAGGATGATCAACAGGCGGGTGAGTGGCACCCCCCGCCAGAAACCGCTCCGGAAAACACGCCGACGGTCATGCAGGTTGCGTTTGAAGCCGACCTGCTGGCGTTTCTGCTCGCGGCGGCGTTCATCAGCCGCCTTGCCGGCATCGGCATAACGTGCATGCCCCGGATCCTCGCGGAAACCGTCCAAGGCATCGCGAGCCATCTCCAGCATGGCTTCATCATGCACCCAGAGTTCGCCGACCCCGGCGTCCGTCCGCTCCACCGTATTGGCAATCCCCTGCGCATAGAGATAATCCGAGAATACAGCCGCCCGGTCAGCCTGTTCAATCGCACCGATTCTTCGCATTCGCTTTTTCCTGTTGCACCATTCCGCCCCCCCCGGCCTTGCGCCAGTGAAATCGAGGTATTCGTTCAAGCAAACCAGAATGTCAGCCCCGCGTCAACAACTCCAGCCCTGACACATGACCCGTTTTTTTGCCCGTCGCGGGGTCATCCGATCCGCTAGGCGGTTTTGAATGTACCAGAGCGGTCAGTTGCAG
>CAZOXS010000193.1:0-3848 GCA_964583785.1 uncultured Victivallales bacterium | reverse complement strand
CAGCCTGAAGCGGATTTCAGAACTGGCGGGAGACAGCATGACGCCAGCCGTACCCTCGTTCACCAGCTTCCGCACACGTTCAGGTGCCCTCTGAATCCGCACCCCCTTCTCCCCCTCAGCCTCCACCAGTTCGGCAATGTTATGAAATTCAAGTCCGTCGTGTATCATGCCTTCCCTCTTTTTCCTATTACATCTTCAGTCGCACTGCGTGCAATATCAACAACCCGCATCCCGTCTTCCGCACTGGTAAGTAGTTCAGACTGACCGGATGACAACGCACGCGCCCATTCCGCATACATTCCCTCAAAACTTTTTACATCGTGGAAGACAAACTGATGCCTCCCTGTCACGTTCTCCATGACAAACTCATGTGCACCGTCATCATACCTGATAACCCCCTCCGTCCCTATCAACTCATACACAAACTCTTTTCGCTTGTTCAGCGAGGTGTGGTGATAAGAATAACTCATCTCGACCATAGTATGAGCACCATTCGCGTGATCCATATGGAGCCACATATGATCCGGGGCTTCATACTCATCCACCCAGGCGCCATGTGCCGAATAACTGACTACTTCAGAGCCAAGCCAGAAATGCGCCAGGTCAATCTGATGCGTACCGCAGTCAACCATCGGCCCGCCCTCAAGCATCCGCCCCTCCCTGCGCTTCTGTATAACACGCTCGCCGCCGGGGGCGGTGGTATACTTGCCATGCAAGTTCCAATTGTAAATAAGACGGAGCGAGCAAACATCACCGATGGCCTTCGAACGAACCAACTCCCGGATCTTCAATGCGCTTGGACTGAACCGATAGCAGAAAGCCGTGTAAAGTGAAACACCTGCATCCTTCATGGCGGCAATCATTTCTTCGGCCTCTTTCGCATTCATTGAAAGAGGCTTCTCGCAGAGAACAGGCAGCCCGCACCTGGCTGCATTAAGCACATTACTTCTATGACACGGCGCCGGAGATGTAATAGTCACTGCATCGAGATCACAGGCAAAGAACTCGTCCTCACTGGAAAATACGTTTGCCAGGCCGTATTTGACCTGAACCCTCTTCAGTGATTCTTCATTGGGATCAAACACAGCGTGGAGCATCATTCCTTCCGTCACCGCAATTGCGGGCAAATGCCCATAATTAGCGACAGCCCCGCAACCCATTAGGCCAACCTTTTTAGCCTTCATGCTCAAGCTAATCTCCGTATGTGGACGTGCGCGGCCGGCGGCACCTCCAGCCTGTTAAGCCCTGCCTGCAGACTCATCTTTCCAGCGCGAAGCTTTACACCGCAGCAGTCTATAACCTCAGCTTCCACCTGCCCCATGGGCTTGCCCAGCTCAATTATTAACTCAGAAGCATAACTTCCGTTTACAAGCAGAAGCTCCCGCGGAAGCACTTCATCGCCAAATCGCATAGGCATATCAGCATAGAAAGCCACGACCATCTTCTCCTCGTTCCGTGCAGCAACAAGCGGGTAAAGAAGATGAGGATAAAGCGGACGAAACTCCCCCTGCTGCAGAACGTCCTCATGCTCCCTCACGAATTTCAGCTGCTGCTTGAGCATACGAATATGCGACTCCTTCATTCCCGTGATCCTTTTCGAGATCTGCGGCACTGAAAACAGCGTATGAATAATCTGCATGGCGGCACTGTGATCAGGCTCGTCATCGTTCCATGTTATCGGATCCGCATGTGCCGCTGTATTCCCGGCCAGAAGCCGCACATCGATGGTCCTTACCCGGTTGTCCCCCAGGCTGTTCGCGCAGTCCACTGCCCGAAGCATATTGCCGTAGGCCCGCATGGCTGGCCCCGTGTAGGCCTGCCTGAATTCAATCAGAAACTCAGGATTGATACGCTTGAGACGCCCGGTTGCTTCATCCAGTAGTCTGCACATTGCCTCCCCTATGGAAACACCGTCTCGTCTGCCATCGGCCATGATATCAGCGGCAGGTTTCGGATCGTTGCAGCTATCGATAAAATCCATTTTTAGTCCATCAACCCCGTAACGCTTCACAAACCGCTCGTATATGTCGATCAGGTACTGGCGTGCTTCAGGAAAACGCAAATCGATAGCATACTGCGGAGAGCCTTCTTTGCCGGGAAGCAGCATTTCCTTAAAGCGATGGTAAGCCTTGGATTCTATCCCGATCCATGGAACCGAGAACCAAACCATATACTTCATCCCCATTGCCTGGACACGCTTTACATGCCCCGCGAGGTCAGGGACCTTTTCCTCACTGACCTCCCAGTCTCCGTTGTTCTGATAGCCGCATGTCCGCTGACTCGTCTGCCAGCCGTCATCCAGTATTGCCGTTTCAAACCCCAGCTCACGGGCCAGTTTGCAGTTCTTCTCAAAGTCTTCTGCATCAAACCTGATTTCGTAGACGTACCATGAGGATAAAAGTGGCTTCCTCGCCGCCTCAGGAACAACGCACGGCTTACAGCCGGGCAGAGACTCCCAGTAGCGGGTCACATCGGCCAAGACCTCATAGTAAGGAATTCTTCGGAAATCAAAGCGAACGGTAACCTCATAATTTTCAACAATACCGACAGACGTACCCGCCACGCGCAGGTCACAATAGAAGACTTTACCGCTCTTGTATTCGCCACCGGTGTTGACATCGCGAATGACTTCAGAAGCAGCCCATGTACAGGCATTCGTTCCGCTCAGGCTGTATAGAGAAAACACCGGGGCACCTGAGTTGGCGGAACTGTTGATATGATTGTGGCTGCCTAAGCCTATATCAAGAGCACGATTCTGCATGCAGCGTGGATTCCACTTATGATGGAAATCCACACTGGGAATATCCCAGGCAAGCTTCAAGTCGGGCAGAAGCGCTTTTTCGGCCGCAGACACACTGAGGATGACGTAAAAAACACCATCCTGCTCTCCGTGCCTGCTGGTGAGTACCGGTGTAAACGGCGCACAGTCCCCTTCCAGCCTCACTTCAATTCCATTGACCACGCTTTTCATCGAGTCCTCGTTTTTCCTATCAGCCGGCTACTCAGCGAATTCCAGACAACGTTTGCGATAATGCAAATAATTCTGGTAGGACACCTCTTCGGGCACACCATGGTCACATGTCGGAATATAACCGCCTCGCGCACGCATCACCGGAAAGATCCGATCGATCTCGGCATCAATGGCAGCGGGGCCCTTGGCGAGAATGCGCTTATCAAATCCGCCGGACATAACCAGTTGCGGGAAAGCCCGCCCAATAGCCACAACGTCGCAGCCCGACGCGACTTCGAATGGAGACATCACATCCATGCCAATTTCCTGATAGATAGGAATTACCGGCCTGGCATCGCCATCCGTATCGATCTGTATGTATAGATGCCGATCGGGGTCCAGTTGCCGGCCGCGCACATTTGTAATGAGCTGCTGATAGTATGGCAACAAGAACTCGCGCATCATGTCCGGCGAAATCAAGGAACCGTTATTATAGCAGATATCCTCGGCAAGAAAGAGCTCATCGAAAGTAAGTTGCTTTTGAAACGTTGTTGTGACGGCATCGGCCAGCTCAAACCAGGTCCGCATGCAATCATGGATCAATTCGGGATCATCATAGAATTTATATAATAGATCACCCGGTCCGACAAGACTGCGTAGGTACATGTAGCCACCGATCAGCCCTTGGGATATAATGAAACCTTGCGCTGCCTTTTCCTTGCCATCCTGCAACCGGTCATCCATCCCCGCCAGGCGACCCTCGGTACCTGGATCCAAGCGCCACTTGACGTTTTCTTCCCATGTCTTCTGGTCCTTGACGGGATGGTCTATGTATTCCGGCATAAACCCAGTACGCCTTCCCTTGAAGCAGAGAACCGCCCGACCAGCCTTATCCTGA
>CAZOXS010000192.1:0-5035 GCA_964583785.1 uncultured Victivallales bacterium | reverse complement strand
CCCAAACAAGATAAAGGATGGAGACAAGATAAAGTTGGACGGCGTTTCCTACATAGTCAAAATCCACTTCACTGGTTATTGCAGTTGCAAGAAATGTTGCGGGAAAGACGAGAGTGATCCTGGTTACGGAATCTGCAAGGACGGAACGAAGGCATGCGAAGGTACGCTTGCCTCCGATCCCAAGGTGATACCAATGGGTGCTGACGTTACATTCAAGATGAACGAGAAGACCGTCGTGGGCACCGTCCATGACATCGGGGGTGCCATCAAAGGCAAGGAAATCGACGTCTGGTGTGCTGAACATGAAGGTGCCTTCACCATCAACTTTACAGCTGACGCAACCGTGAAGATCAATTGTACGAAATGAATATCCGCGTCGCAATTGCGTTCATTGCTTTCGTCCCGCTGATTAGTTGCCAGTGCCAAAAGCTTGCCTTGCAGCGGCCATCTAGCCGGAATCCTGTCTCTTGCTTGTACAGGAAATTTCATGAACAGCCATCAAAAGAGCATCTTCTTGATTTACTGCTTGGCTGCAGCGAGCATATGCCAGAAATCGAGATCCTTGTGGTTTTACGCAACTGCCTTCGTGAGGATGCTTCGACGGTAGCCAATTTCGATGATGTTCCATATACAGACCACATGGTCGCTGCGGCCTGCCTGTCGGCAATCATGGGATCTTCGCTTGCAACTGATGGCTTGAGCGTGCAAGCGATTATGTCACGTCGTATCGATGATGTTCCCTATCGTTATCACTTTTACGTGATCCAACCCGAAGATGCGAAGCGTTTGGAATTCATGGCATCAGCTTGGATTGATGGCTTTCTCGCTGGAACAGGAAAATGAACAGTGAGCGCTGATGTGGGGTGCTTTCTTGTGAATATCAACAACTTGCCCCCGTGAAGAACCCGTCATCCTCCTATGACGCTTACTTTGTCTTGGGAATCTGGCACTTTTGAAATTGACTCGCCACGGTAAAAACATTATTCATCCCACACGAGGTGTTTACGAAAATCGGAAAAGGAGGCAAGGTGATGCGCGGATGGATGATGGTGGTGGCGGTAGTGGTTCTGATGGGACCGACCCTTGCGGTGCAGGCGACCAATGTCTGGGAGACCACGGTGTCGGCCGGCTTGAACGTCACCTCGGGCAACAGCGATTCAACGGTTGCCAACGCCGGTGTGACAGCCGTCAGGACGCAAGGCCCGCACGTGACCCGCCTGCTGGCGGAGGCCAACTACGGCGAAAGCAAGACGGACGGCGACGAGCAAACCACGGCCGACAATATCAAGGGCGGACTGAATTACAAATACTCGTTCAACGGCAGTTTTGTCTACTCAGACAACAGCGTTTTCCGCGATACGGTAGCCGATCTGGATCTGCGCCTGATCCTCGGTCTCGGCGGCGGCTATCACCTGATCACATCCGAAACCGCCAAGCTGGATGTGGAACTCGGCGCGGCCTACATCCGCGAGGAGCGGGCGGATGATACCGGGGATGACAGCGTCGCCTTCCGGGCAGCGGCCCGGCATGATCAGGCCATCAGCGAGACGGCCAAACTCTGGGCGGCGGTCGAGTACCTGCCGCAGGCCGATGATTTCGATATCTACCTGGTCAACAGCGAGGCAGGCGTCGAGGCAGTGCTGAGCCAGCGCATCCAGCTCAATCTGCGCATGGTCCTACAGCATCGTTACGACAGCAATGTGCCCGAAGGACGCGAGAACAGCGATCTGGCGCTGATCAGCGCGCTGGTCTATAAACACTAACACGAAAGTTCATCATGCGTCTGATATTTATAGGCCCCCCAGGGGCAGGCAAGGGAACGATTGCGCAACGCATCACCGAGAACCTTGGCGTGGTGCAGATTTCAACCGGCGACCTGTTGCGGGCCGCCGTCAAGGCAGGCTCACCGCTGGGGATCAAGGCCAAATGCTTCATGGACTCGGGAGAACTGGTGCCCGACACGCTGGTTATCAACCTGCTCAAGAAACGAATCGCCCAGCCTGATTGCGCCGACGGGTTCATACTCGACGGGTTCCCCCGGACAATCCCTCAGGCCGATGCGCTGAAACAGGCACGGGTAGTGATCGACAGGGTGCTCAACTTCGTGATTCCCGATGAGCTGATAATCAGCCGCCTTTCCGGCCGTCGCATCCACAAGACCACGGGCAAGATCTACAACGTGAACCCCGGCGGGGTACCGCAGCCGCCGGCCGATATGCCCGAAGACGAGTTGCTGCAACGCGACGATGACAAGTCCGAGGCCATCGCCAACCGCCTGGAGGTCTACCGCGCGCAGACCGAGCCCCTGATCGCCTATTATCAATCACGGGGACTCCTGGCCGATATCGTCGCCTCGCGGGAATTGTCCGAGATCGTCGCCGACGTGAAGGCCGCCATCCGGTAACGGAAGTTATTCCGCCGTTTTATCGGCTTCGGCTTCAGGCTTCTGCACCCGGATCGCTTCCTTGATGACCACGTCCTCGACGGGGACATCGCCCATGCCGGCACGCCGGCCGGTGGCGACAGCCTGGATCGCATCCACGACATCCATTCCCTCGACCACGCGGCCGAAGACGCAGTACCCGATCCCCATCGGACTCGGATCGCGGAAGTCAAGCGAGGTGTTGTTGACGGTGTTGATGAAGAACTGGGAGGAGGCACTGTCCGGTACGCTGGTACGGGCCATGGCGATCGTGCCACGGTCGTTCTTAAGACCGTTGGCCGCCTCGTTCTTGATCGGCGCGTGCGTCTGCTTGCGCGAGAGATCGGCACCGAAACCGCCGCCCTGGATCATGAAGTTGCGGATCACGCGGTGGAATACGGTGCCGCTATAGAAGCCGTCATCGACGTAGCGCAGGAAATTCGCGACGGTGGCCGGGGCCTTGTCCGGATAGAATTCCAGCGTGATGTCGCCAGCAGAGGTTACGAGTTTGACCATGGGGTTTTCCTTTTCCTGTGCACCGGCCAGCCCCGCCAGACCCAGGCAGGCCGCGACCAGCGCGATTATTCCAATCTTCTTCATAACGGTTTTCGCTCCTCTCAAACACTAACGGATGACTAGCGAGATTGGCACGATAGCAGAACCGCAGCCCCGGCACAAGTCCACGAAATAAAAAACATTGACTGGAACGCTGGGATGGTTATTATACATCCTCTTTTCAAGAATTTTAGAGAACGTGGAAACGTCCAAGGAGAAGCATTAGATGCCGAATACAAAAAGTGCCATGAAGCGGCAGCGTCAGACCGTTGACGCCACCCTGTTGAACAAGTCGAAGAAAAGTCGGATCACATCGGCCAAGCGCGATATGGAAGCCGCGATCCAGATGGGCGATAGCGAAAAGGCGAAGGCCGCCTACAGCACGTTCTGCTCGACGCTGGACAAGGGTGCCAAGGCTGGCGTGATCAAGTCGAACAAGGCTGATCGCGGAAAATCGCGTGCCGCCAAGGCAATCAAGAAGCTGCAGGCCTGAGCCGCTGCCATTAGCGGAATAAGAAACGCCGGACGTCACCCCCCGGCGTTTTTTTGTATCCTACCAGAACTCAACCACGGACTTCACGATCTGGTGTGCCAGATCCGCCTCGGCCTGCGGCAAGGCGGCGCGTTTGGCCGACGAGAGGTCGCCGGTCGGCACGAAATCGGTCTCGCCCTTGACCGCACTGGCGGCCATCACGGTATTGTCGGTCTTGCGTACCAGCTTGACGTTTGCCCTGATCGTCATGCGGTACTCGCTGGTGGAGGTTGCCGAATCGCTCTCGTAACGCAGCGGCGCGAGCACGAAATCCGTGAGCACGACCTGTAGCACGACATCGGCCTTGTCAAGATCGCCGACCGTCAGCGTCCCGTCACGCTGGATCTGGGCAATCGTGGCCTGCGTGGCACCCAGCTCCAGACGCGGCTCGCTGCTCTCGTTCGTGAACGCGGGAACATGCACCACCTCGATCCCCGGTGGCAGCACCGTGCCGACGCGGTACCCCAGCGCCGCACAACCGCCATTCAGCAGCAACACCGCGCACAGCGCGGAAACTGGAAAAACGAGTGTTCTTATCATCCTCCACCCCTCTTGTGCATCAGAGCATCAGTCTTTGTGCTCTCTGTGGTTAATTAAGATTTTCTTTGACTTCGGTTTTCTCCTGCTGCTCTAATTCCCCGATCCGCTCCAGGATCGCTGGCGCCCGGTCCGATGCCGGGAACCGCTTGAGAAACTCGCGATAGCTGACCAGGGCCGCCCCCGGCCGTTTCTCGATCTTGTCGTAGTAGTGCGCCCGCCCGTAGTACATATCCTCAAGTCGCGACTTGAGGCGATCGAGCTGTTCCTGCGCATCGGGACGGTTCTCGCTCCGGGGGTAGGCCGCCATGAACGAGGCCAATGCGGAAAGCGCATCGCGGCAGCAGCGCTCGTCGCGCGGGCTCTTGTCCGACAGGTCCGCCAGACAGGTCGCCTGCCGATAGGCGGCGGTCTGCGCCTCCGGACTGCCCGGATGGGCCTGGATCACCGCCTCGTAGGCCTTGATGGCTTCATCATGCTCCTTGGCATTCTCGTAAACCATCGCAATGGTCAGCCGGATGGCCGGGGCCTTCTCCCAGTTGGGTGCATTCCTGATAATGGCCTCGAGGAGCGGCAGTGCCCGCTCCGGCGATTCAAACCCGCGAAAGAGTCCGAACGTCCCCCAGCGCTTGCCGAAGACCTGGTTGGCGATGCGCAGCTGGTAGTCGAGGACCTGGTTGTAGTCGAACTGGCCGGAAAAGAACTGCACCATGTATTGGAACTCACGAAAAGCACGTTCATAGCGTCCACGCTCGTAAAGCAGACGGGCATAGGCGAACTGCGCGAGCGGGGCCTCGTCCGACTGGTGCCAGCGGTGAACCAGGACATTGTAATGCCGTTCCGCCCGTTTCAGGTGCCCCTCTGCCTCTTGCGCCTGCGCGTAGGCGAGCTGCTCGGCCGGAGTCTGCTGTGCCGGGCGGCGCCAGAAACGCGGTGTCTTCTTGTCGAGCTGCTGCGGCCCGTCAGACACGTTCGTTTCAAATTCATCG
>CAZOXS010000191.1:0-3722 GCA_964583785.1 uncultured Victivallales bacterium | reverse complement strand
GAAGTTCTGCCCGAGGAAGTGACTGGTGCCCGCCTGCAGGGCCTTGCGGTCCTGCATCAGGGCCTCGATGCAGAAGGTATTCACGGCACCGGGGAACCGTTCGCTAGCGGTCTTTTCGCCGGTCAGCACGGGCATGGCCATGTAGGTCTCGGCAAAGGTCTTGTAGATCTCGAGCATCTTGAGCGTCTCATCCCAGGCCTCGTCGCGGGTCTCGTGGGCCGTGTGCCCCTCCTGCCACAGGAATTCGGCCGTGCGCAGGAACATGCGGGTGCGCATCTCCCAGCGCACGACATTGGCCCACTGGTTGATCAGGATCGGCAGGTCGCGGTAGCTCTGTACCCACTTGGCGTAGGTCGCCCCGATGATGGTCTCCGAGGTCGGGCGCACCACCAGCGGTTCCTCCAGCTCGCCCGCCGGCACCAGCTTGCCCTCGGGCCCCACTTCAAGCCGGTGATGGGTGACCACCGCGCATTCCTTGGCGAACCCGTCGACATGCTCGGCTTCCTTCTCCAGGAAACTGAGCGGGATGAAAAGCGGGAAATAGGCATTGACGTGACCCGTCTCCTTGAACATCGCATCCAGCGCCCCGCGGATGTTCTCCCAGAGCGCATAGCCCCAGGGCTTGATGACCATGCAACCGCGCACGGCACTGTTCTCGGCCATGTCGGCGGCCTTGATCACTTGCTGGTACCATTCCGGATAGTTTGCTTCCCGTGTCGGCTCAATCGCCGTCTTTGCTGCTTTTGCCACTTGAATCCTCCTCGTCTATCACAACCTATGAATCCAACCCATTTTCACTCTGCTCTCAGTACAGATTAGGGCGAATGATTAAGGCAAAAGATTAGGGGGCTCTGCAACCTTTATCTTTCGCCCTAATCGTTTGCCTTAATCATCTTCTGTTTCACACAGTCCCCCTCACCAGCCCAGCGCTTCCAGATCAACCGCCGCCAGATCCGCGACCACCCGGTCGGCGGGCGAGACGTCCTGCGCCGGCATCCCCGGCCGTGCCAGCGCGACGCAGACCATCCCGGCCGCCTTGGCGGCACGCACACCGGCGGCGGAATCCTCGAAGACCACGCAATCCGCCGCCGCCACCCCCAATCGCTCCCGCGCCATCAGGAAGCAGGTGGGGTCAGGCTTGCCCGGTCCATACTGCTCGGCACCGATGAAGAACGCGAGTTTGTCGCCGATCCCCATCCGCCGCACGGCCCGCTCGATATCCGCGCAGGGCGAACCGGAAACGATGCACACCGGAATCCGCCCGGCCAACCGGCGCAGCAGCGCCACGGACCCTTCGATAATAAGATCGTCCCCGCGCGCCTCCTGCAGGCGCTGCATATCCGCGCTCAGCTCCGCCTCCATCACCTCGATCGTCACCCCCAGCGCGGGGAACCGACTCACGATATCGGCATACACCTGCCGCCAGGAACGCCCGTAGACAATCGCCAGCACATCGGCATGGCTGATCGTGAAGCCCCGCTGACTGAGATACTGCCGTGTACCCTCGACCCAGATGATCTCGGTGTCCATCAGGGTGCCATCCAGATCAAAAATCGCCGCCTTCAAGCCGTCTTCCTTTCCATCGCCAGCACCTGCCGGACCTGTTCCATGAATTCCGCATTGGCGTCGCGCTGCCGCAGCGCGACCATCCGTCGCGACTGCGCCGCCAGCACCTGACCGCGCAACGGCGCAGCGCGGTCGGTTACGCGCGCCACTAGCAACGCCAGCTCCCTCGCATCCAGCCCCTCGTAGCGCACGCCGCCCCCGCCCAGCGCCTCGGGCATCCCCCCCTCGTCGCGCGCCACCACCGGCACCCCGCAGGCCATCGCCTCCACCAGCGGCAGACAAAACCCCTCGTGCCGGCTGGCGGTCACGAACACATCCGCGCAGCGGTACAGCGTATGCCGCCCGGCCGTCGAGACGAAGCCGGTAAAGCAGACGTTCATCAGCCCGAGACGCGCCGCCAGCAGGCGCAGCATGGCGTAGTACGGGGGGCAGCTCGCCTCGGACCCCGCAATCAGCAGGCGACTGGCCGGATTGAGGCAACGGTGATACCAGGCAAACGCCAGGATCAGGTCCTCGACGCTCTTGTTGGGCACGATGCGCCCCACGAACAGCCAGTTGCACAGCGCATCGCCAAACGCGGCCTGCAACGACGCATCCTCACCGCCGGCGAACTCGTCCTCCGAGAAAAGCAGCGGCAAGACGACCGAACGCGCGGCCCCGGTCGCCTCGATCTCGGTGGCATTGTAGGCAGAGTCCGACCAGCAGACGTCCGCCAGCCGGACCACCGACACCAACTCCTCACGCGCCATCCGGAGCTGGGCCGCGACCCCATCGTCGAACCCCTCGAAAAAGGACGCCGGGGTGATGTTGTGATAACGCACGATCCGCCGCCCGCGGACGGCCGCGAACAGCCGCGACGCGGCCGTGGCCGTTGAGAAATGGAAGATCACGGCATCGGGTACGGTCGGGGCGAAGGCCTCGTAAGGCAGCGCGTCACCGCGCGATTCCGGCGCGATGTGCGCCCCCGAGGCATAGATATCGCTCTCGAAACCCGCTGCCCGCAGCATGGTGCGCATCAGCCTCGCCTCCTGCGAGATGGCGTCGCCTTCGGCATAACCGCCGGTCAGTTGGTCGATACGCGGCTTGCTCATGACTCGGCACCTCCTGCCACGTCTCCCCCAGCCGCCCGCTCCAGCGCTTCGAGACGGGCCCGCAGGGCCTCACCCTCGCGACGGCGCAACCGCACTTCCAGCACCAGCGCCTTGATGGCCTGCTCGTTGACCGCGTTCTGCTGGAAAGCCGCCCAGTCGTGCGGCCAGCGCATCAGACTCCAGAGCACGCGTCGGAGCGCTTCCAGCAGCCGCCCCTTCGGCCCCTTGGCAGGCGGACGGCGCATGCGCTCGAAGCCGATCTGCGTGCGGTTGCCGAAGATTTCCAGCAGCCGGTCCTGGTAGGCCGCCTCGTCCCGAGCCCCGCACAGGCCGAGAATCGCCGACTCGCCGGCGATCCGTTCCGCCAGATCGGCATCGGCGATAGCGGCGGCATCGTCCTGCAGCGCGCGAAGCGCCTCCGCGCTGAAGGCCTGCCCACCCACAAGTACGCTGGCCTTCTCCTTGGCGATACCGAGTTGGGACTGAGTTTGCGGGTCAAGGATGTCGTCGGCGTCCACGAGCTTGAGGAACCCAACCCGCTCTCGGATGAAATACGCTTTCTTGCCCAGCATCGCCAGCTCCTTCTGTTGACCGAATTGCCCTTGTTGACCCGATTGACAACGCGGGCATTCTGGGCAGGCAACCCAATGTTGTCAAGCCTGCCCACCGTGAACGGCCAATCCGATCACCGGGGTCAACCCATTACCACACCGAGACATAAAAAAGGCCGTTTCCAGCAGGGCCAAATGACATGCCATGCAGTAGCCCCGACCAAGGTCGGGCGTAGGCTGTCGGTGCCAGGGCATCGGGGAAGGGCATCGGCGGGCTAGCGGTTTTTCAGCGGAATCCACATTTCACAATCAAACAGGGGGCTGTCCAGAAAGAGCTTGTCCAATCGTTATTTGTGACATAATTGACACACATGGTGCAGGGCTTGAATGAATGCTGATGTAAAAATGAACAACCAAAAGAGGCTCTTGCAGACCCCCTCGTGGTACCCGCTTGAAGCCGGGAACCACGAGGGGTTCTGCAAGGGAAAATGGCGGATGCTGTGCGCGTGTGGGT
>CAZOXS010000190.1:0-3694 GCA_964583785.1 uncultured Victivallales bacterium | reverse complement strand
CTGGCGATGTCGGCGGCGTCCGGTAAGCGGTTCTCGCGGATCAGCGTTGCCGATGACGGGGTGAGCTGCTCCAGAGCAGGGCCGATACGGGACCAGTCCGGCGTGGCGATCAGCAGTCCTGGGGTGTTAAGCTGCGCGGCGGCCTCTGTGATGGCGGTCACGCGCGGTTCAGGAAGCGGGGCAGCCGTTTCTTTTCCCCGATATTCCAGCAGCCAGAGGCGTTCGCGGCGGGCGTCGCCGATGACCATAACGGGGTGCGCGCCGTGCTGACGCCGGACCGCATCGGCGATAGCCTCGGCGCTGCAGATGCCGATGACCGGGGTTCTGGCAGGCAGCGCCAGCGCCTGGATCGCGGCGGCGGAGATGCGCAGGCCGGTGAAATTGCCGGGGCCGAGCCCGACGGCATAGAGCGTTATGTCGGCGAGTTTATGATTCGCCTCGGCCATGACGCGGCGAATGTCCTCGAGTAAATGTCCGGTCTCGCCTTTTGCGGCGGAACGGCGACTGGCGGCGACGACGCGGGCGTCGTCGAGCAGGGCGACGGAGACTTCTGCGGTGGAGGAATCGACGGCAAGGATGATGGTGGGCATGCGGGGGAAGATACGCCGGGGCGGCGGGCATGGCAAGTCCCATTCGGTGCGTGTTGATTCATGGGGTTGCTGTTGTTGCCGAAGCATCTTGCTTCGGATCGTCGGGAGCACGGAGCTGGAAGCTCCGGCGACATTAGGGCTACGCGCTTCAGGCGGTTTGTGCGACGGGCGCGGCTTATGCTCGGCAGGTCGGGCAAGGTGCCACGACCTACGCCGAAACCAGGCAGGCGCGCCAGGACGCAACCGATCCCAAATTTTCCTGTACATGCGGCGGCGTTGGAATTACATTTCAGTCATGAAAAATTTAAGAATCGGCTTTACGTTGATGGAGTTGCTGGTGGTCATCGTGATTATCGGGATTCTGGCTTCGCTGCTGTTTCCCGTTTTAGGCCGGATCCAGGATCGCGGGCGCGAGGTCAAGTGCGTCAGTAACCTGCGCCAGTTGCACACGGCCGCGATGTCGTATGTCAATAGTAATGAAGGACGATTGCCGCGTGCCGCCTCGGCCAAGGTCTGGAAGTTCGACGAAGAGACTGGTGAATACGGGTTTTCCTGGCAAAAGGGGTGGGTGGCATCGTATCCCGAAGGGACGACGGAGATGAAATCCTATTGGTGGGAGGCAGGCACTTCAAATGGGACGTATTGCATTCATAATGGAACGCTGTTCGACTATCTGGGCGATGCCGGTGACGAGTCTGTTTACGTGTGCCCGACCATGGCGATGAAGGCGCGCGAGGTGATGACCGATGAATATCGCAACGTCACCCGTAGCTACGGCATGAATATGGATTTGAGTTATGCGGTATACAGCGATATTGATGGGCTTTCGCGAACGATCTTGTTTGCTGATCAGGGATTTGAGCTGATGCCCGAAGCAAGTCAAAGCCTGAAGGCGATTGCTGGTCTTCCTTCCGATACTGACCTTACAGACGGGTCAGAGGGTCCTCAGCGATTTTTTCGTGGCCTTGATGGTAGTATTGATTACAAGAAGCAGTCTGGTAGTAACAAGGCTAATACAATAGAGCGAATCGGCGAGTTGCACGGCCGCAATCCGGGGGCGAATACCGGCATGGCGAACGTGATTTTCGCGGACGGACATGTCGAGAAGGTCACCTACACCGAGACCGTCTACGTCTGCGACGGGCGTTGGGAATTCGGGAAACGCGTGGAGTGAAAGCTGTTTTCCCCTTCCGCCTAGGGACAACCTCCTACATCATTCCCGACGATATCCTGCCGAATATCCGCTATCTGGCCGGCAAGGTCGATGATGTGCAGTTGATCCTCTTCGAGTCCGACGCGATCTCGAATCTGCCGCCACCGGCAGTGATCCGCGAACTGGCGACGATCGGTCGGGGCGAGAATCTGACCTATACCGTGCATTTCCCGCTCGATGTCTGGCTGGGAGCGACGGACGAGGATGAGCGACTGCAATCGGTTGACAAATGCCGCCGGATTATCGATCTGTGCCATCGGCTTGAGGTCAGGACCTACGCGCTGCATCTGGCCCCGGCGGATCCGGATGACCGGAGCGAGGTGCCGGCGGCGGATATGCCGGGCTGGCAAAAAGCCTGCGGGCGATCACTGGAAACGTTGTGTACCGAGCTGGAATCGCCGCGCCAGTTGTGTGTGGAGACGCTGGCTTACCGATTTGATGTGGTGGATGAGCTGCTGGCGACCTATGATCTGGGCGTCTGCCTGGATATCGGGCATCTGCTGCTGGGTGGGCGCGATATCGAGGCGCATCTGGAGAAATACAGTGACCGTCTGCACCTGATGCACATTCACGGGGTGCGCGACGGGCGGGATCACCACTCGCTGCGTCATCTGGATGAGGCGTTGCTGGCGGCGGCGGTTCGGCAGATGTCGGATACGGCGATCACGCCGCGGGTGATGACGGTGGAAGTATTCAGCGAGACGGATTTTCTGGAGTCGATGGAGGTGCTGATTGAACAGCAAGCATAAAGTGCTTTTAGTGACGGGCGGCGGACGCAGCGGCAAGAGCCGTTATGCGCTGGAACGGGCGGCGACTTATGCCCGCAAGGGCTTCGTGGCGACCGCGGAGGCTTTCGACGACGAGATGCGGCTGCGCATTGCCAAGCATCAGGCTGAACGCGGCGATGCCTATCGCACCATCGAAAGCCCGGTTGATCTAGCCGGTGGCATCCGCTCGCTGACCGGAGAAGTCGACGTCGTGGTGGTCGACTGCCTGACTGTCTGGCTGGGCAACCTGATGCACAAGCAGGCGCCGATGATCGACGGGATTCCCGGAGCGCTCGCGCAGTTGCTCGATCTGCTGGCCGAGCCGCCGCTGGATGTGATCCTGGTGACCAACGAGGTGGGGCTGGGGATTATTCCGGCCGATGCCCTGACGCGCGAGTACCGCGACCTGGCCGGCATCATGAATCAGCGGGTCGCGGCGGTCGCCGGTGAAGTCGTGCTGGTGGTTTGCGGTCTGCCGCTTAATCTGAAGCAGGGAGGCGCTTGAAATGGCACTCTTCATCAGTCTCTGGATCCGCTTGTTTTTCGTGTTTACGCCGTTCTTCGGGTTGACCATGTTCCTGAGCATGACGGAAGGCTACGATGAGCAGAAGCGCCGTCGCCTGGCGATCAGCGTTTCCGCAGCCGTCCTGATTCTTTGCATGGTGCTGTTCTTTGCCGGCAAGCAGATTTTCGGGCTGTTCGGCATTACGCTAGACTCCTTCCGGATCGGTGCCGGGGCGCTGCTTTTCCTGTCGGGGGTTGCCCTGGTGCAGGGAAAGGCGGGAGCGGGGCGTCCGGCGTCCGGGGAGGATGTGGCTGTGGTGCCGCTGGCGATACCGGTGATCGTGGGGCCGGCGACGACCGGCACGATCCTGGTGATGGGGGCGGAACTGGACGGGACGCATCAGATGGGCATCGGCTGTTTGGCGCTTCTGCTGGCGGTGGCCTGCATGACGGGGGTCCTGCTGCTCGGTTCGTTTCTTGAGCGGGTGATGGGCGTGCGCGGCATCCTGATCCTGAGCAAGATCACGGGGCTGGTACTATCTGCCCTGGCGGCACAGATGATCATGACCGGCATCCTGGGGTTCCTGGCGAGTAGCGTGCCGGTACATTGAAGCAACGAA
>CAZOXS010000189.1:0-7377 GCA_964583785.1 uncultured Victivallales bacterium | reverse complement strand
ACAACGCGGGGAGTGGCACAACGAATGAGGCACGCAACGAGTGGGGAGGGGGAACGATGACGGAAGACAGAGGTCTTGGTGCTTGGGCGTGCGGTCCGCAAATCACGCTGATTTCACGGATGGGGAGGGCTTGGTTTGGCGTTATCGAGGTATAACTCAGGATACAATTTCATTGCGCATTCCTGGCATAACCCGTGACTAAAGTCAGCGTCCGACTTTTCACGAATATAGGATTCAATTTCATGCCAATTGCCTGCTTCATCCCTGATTCGTTTACACGCGGAACATACAGGCAGCATTCCCTCCAGGTGTTTCATTTTCTGAAAGATAGTATAGGTAGAACGAGTTATTACGGCACCCAGAATGGCGATGCAGACGCTTTCGAAAACAGATTCTTTCCAGTTTAATGGTGTTGGCTCAGCCCCTAGGAGCAAATAAGGAATATCTATCAGTTCATCCAGCCAGATTAAGAGGATTATGAGTGCGCCAAGGCGATGACTTCATGGATGATCATGCCTTTTCCTACGGAATGTTTCCCGTGTATGGTCATCGATTATCCCTGAAAGTCGCGTTTTACTTATGTGGTTTTTGTGCCGTAGCGGAGGTGATGGTGAGAGGGGTGAGCCGGCGATGCCAGAGCAGGAGTCCGCCGAGGACGCCGGCGGTGTTGGCCAATATGTCCGCCCATTCGAAGGTGCGGGCGGAAATCAGCGGCTGTAGGACCTCCAGGAGCAGGCTGTAGAGGACGATGCAGGCGGCGACGCCCAGTAGCGTCCGGTAGTTGGGACTGTGGTTGGCGCGGCGTAGCGCCGACGGTGCCAGCCACATAAGGATCATGTACATGAGGCTGTGGATGCCTTTGTCCGCGCCAAGGGGCACGGTAAACCCCACATCAAGCGATGACGACGGCAGTAATGACGCCACGGTTACGCCGACGAGCCAGATATAAAATGTGTATATGCGTGTCATATGGGAGCGCACAATGAATGGGGATGCACAACGAATGAGGGGATTGGAGGTGGGGTTGGCTTCGCCTTTTAGAGCGTGTCGGCAAGGGCCTTGATGTAGGCGACCAAGTCGTCGCGCATCTCGGGGTCGCGCAGGGCGAAGTCGATGTTGGTGGTGATGAAGTCGGTCTTGTTGCCGACGTCGTAGCGCTTACCTTTGAATTCAAGGCCGTAGGCCGGGCGGGCCTGTAGGAGGGCGCGAATGGCATCGGTGAGTTGGATCTCGTTGTTCTTGCCGCGTTTAGTGTCGGCAATGAAGCCGAAGATCTCGGGGGTGAGGATATAACGGGCTGATACGGCCAGGTTGGAGGGGGCCTCCTCGATGGAGGGCTTCTCGATGAGGTCAGTTAGTTCGAGTATGCCGTTTTTTGGCTTGGTCCCTTTGGCGATGCCGTAGCGGCTGACGTGTTCGCGCGGCACTTGCTGGAAGGCGATGACGGGGGCATCGTGGGCATCGTGGATGTCGGCGAGCTGGCGGGTGACCGGCACATTCGTCGCCGATTCGATGATGGTGTCGCCCAGCAGCACGGCGAAGGGTTCATCGCCGACATGGTGGCGGGCGCAGTAGACGGCATCGCCGAGGCCGCGCATCTCGCGCTGCCAGACGAAATGGATGTCGGCCATCTCGGAGATTTCACGGATGGATTTCAGTTTGGCGGTCTTGCCGTTTTTTTCAAGCTGGGCTTCGAGCTCGAGGTTGCGGTCGAAGTGTTCCTCGATGGCGCGCTTGCCGCGGCCGATGACGATGATGATGTCGGTGATGCCGGATTGCACGGCCTCGCTGACGACGTACTGGATGACAGGGGTGTCGACGACTGGCAGCATCTCCTTGGGCTGGGCTTTGGTGGCGGGCAGGAAGCGGGTTCCGAATCCGGCGGCAGGGATGACGGCTTTGCGTATCATGATGCGTTCCTTGTTCTTGGTTCTTAGTGCTTGGTTCTTGGTTCGGCGCGCTGGGTACCTTGTCAAATTTCGATTTTCGATTTTCGATTTTCGACTTTACCAAAAAAGTCTGGGATGGGGGGCGAGATGGAGGGTTGGAGGACCTCGCAGCGGACGGCGGCGAGGGCTTGCTTCAGGGCTTGGAGCATGGTTTCGTCCTCGTAGGTGCCGATGATGGCACCGCCGGAGCCGGTGAATTTAGCACTGGCGCCAGTGCGGCGGGCGGCTTCGACCATTGTCCGGTTGCCCTCGCCGACATCATAAAGCGCCGCCCGGCGGTCGAAGTTGGCGTTGAGCAGTTCGCCGAGTTTGTAGCCTTCGTTCGCGAGTAGGCAGGCGCGGGCTTTGTCGGTTAAATCGGCCCAGAAACGGATGGCATCCAAGACGGCGGGGTCGTTCTGGTTAAAGCGTTGGCGGAGGTTGTTGTGGACGATTTCGGATCCCTCGGCGAGGTCGCGGCGGTAGGCAATGTAGAGCGGGGGGAGGGTCGCGGGGTCGAGAGGCTCGTAGCGGCCGAATCCCTGTTTCTGAATAGTTTCGCGATCGAAGTCCATGTAGACGAGCCCGCCATAGACTTGGGCGACGCGGTCCTGGAGTCCAGCGGCAATGCCGAGTTCCTCGGTTTCGACGGAAAGGATGATGTTGGCGAGTTCGGGATGGGGGATGGCCAGCTCGTAGAATTCCATGAGGCAGCGGATGCATGCCGTGATGATGGCACTGGAGCCGGCGAGCCCGACCTGATGCGGGATGTCGGAGGTGTAGTGGAGGGTGAAGTTGCGGTTGTGGAGAGGATGCCCCTGCCGGGTGGCGTAGTCGTGGAATTTCTTGACGCAGGCTTTGAGCAGGCGAATGCCACCGTAGTAGCCGAAGCTTTTGACGTCGCGCGCCAGTTCGGCAATGCCATTGAAGCGGGAGTGGTCGCGTCGGTTGGGGAGAATCTCCAGGTCGGGGGTTTCGTAGAGCACGACGTCCGCGCGGAAGTTGGTGAAGGTGAGGGCAATGGTCTTGCCGAAGTAGCCGTCGGAAGGATTTCCGATGAGGGCCCCGCGGGCATAGGCTGCTTTTCGTATCATCATTTTTTCCTCGCTAGCTTCTGGTGATCTGGAGACCGGTGGTTGAGAGTTCGGGGGTGACAAAGCGTGCCTGGGGGTTTGGCGGGCGGGTGGTGAGTTCCTGGCGGATGGCGGCGGCCGCTGCTGCGTCCTTGGCGCAGATCATGAGGTAGCCGCCGCCGCCCGCGCCGAGCAGTTTGGCGCCGACGGTCCAGTCACCGATGCGGCGCAGGATGTCCTGCGTCTCGGGCGGGTTGGTGCCGGTGTCGAGCTGCTGGTTGAGTCGCCAGCTACGGTCGATGGCGCGGCACAGGCCGTCCCAGTCGGCAGTCTGGATGATCTCGCTGGTGCGTGCCGCGTGGCGGCCGAGTTCGTCGAGCAGCGCCAGGTGCGGTTTGTGGTTCAGGAACATGCCGCGAACAATGTCCTGCAGGATGCTTTTGGCGATGCGGGTGATGCCGGTGTAGTAGAGTAGGATCAATCCCTGGTTGAAGGCGCTGGCGAGCATGTGCTCCGGTAGCCATTTGCCCTGCGGGGTCTGGACGATTCCGGGGATGGTCGTGAGCAGTTTGACGCCGTGGAGCGCGGCACCGAACTGGTCCTGCCAGCCGCCGCCGGAGGTGAGCATCTGTTCGAGGGCCAGGGTGCGGGCGCAGACGTCGTTGACGCTCCAGCCGAGCGCGCAGAAGTCGCTGATCGCCCCGAGGATGGTGGCGGCGAGAATACTGCTGGTGCCGAGGCCGGAACCCTTGGGGATGGCGGCGACGAAGGAGATCTCGAGTCCGCCGCCGAAGTCCTGCAGTTGTGTTTCAAGCGTGGGGAAGGCCCGGCCGTTGAAATCGGGGTGGAACCCGGCGATGGCCAGGGCGGCCTTGGCGATGGCGAACTCGTTGCCGACGGTGGCGCAGTCGGCGATATCGGCATAGGTGGTCAGGCGGGTCTCGCTGCCGAGGTCGATCGAGCGCAGGATGATCCGCGGCTGGTCGTGGCGGCGGATGAAGGTCTGCAGCGGCGGCTGGCCGTTGAGGTTGACCGCGAGGTTGACGACCTTGCCGCCGTGAAGCTGGCAGTAGGGCGGGGTATCGGTCCAGCCGCCGGCCAGGTCGAGGCGCACCGGGCAGCGGGCCCAGACGATCTGGTCGGGGGCGGTATCGGCGTGGGGCAGCACCTTTTCGGCCAGCACCGGTTCCAGCACGGCCTGCCGCAGCAGCGCGAAGGCGTCGCGCTCCCAGCGTTGCCACTCGTCGGATCCGCCGCGGTGGCGCAGCGTCTCGGCGCGGAACATGCGGTCGCGGGCGAGGGTCATGATGTCGCGGCTGTCCGCGTCAAGCGGCGGCGGGAGCGGCAGGTCGTCGCTGGCGGCATAGTGCTGCGCGAGGTGTTTGAGGTCGGTCTGGTAGAAGACGCTGTTGAGGTGGTTGCGGGCCAGTGCCGCGAGGCTGGCGGTCTGGTAGGCACGGCGCTGCCGGTAGAGGGCTTCGATATCGGCGTGGTCACCGAGCGCATGGGCGGATATGCGTTCGGTCTGGCAGTAAATCGGGCCGAAACGGGTGTTGGCGGTTTCGCACGGGGATTCGTCGACGAGCCATAGCAGGAAGTCGCGGTCAATGGATCCTGGCGGTAGCACGGGGAACAGGGCGGCCTGCTGGATGTCCATGGCGGGATCGAGAAGGGCCTCGGTCAGGGTCAGGCCGCGCCGTGCGAACCAGTTGGCGGCCGGGGCACCGAGCCAGAGCGTGGCTTCGCCGTCGAGTGCCCCGCGGAAGTCGTCGTGCATGCCGTAGCTGCGGATGGCCAGACGGTCGTTTGCCAGGGGGACGACATCGAGGCAGGTCCCCGGCATCAGCGTCAATGCCCAGTTGTTCGGCGGAATCCCGGTGAGTACATGATCGGTGCTCAACTGCCAGTCGGCACCGATGTGGGCATTCTCGACCCAGATGCGATGGTTCTCGGGGGACCATTCCAGTTCGATGCGGGCGTTCTGAACGAAGAGGTCCGGGTGGCGCTTGACGCCGGCGGAATGCTGGCGGTGCTGGTTAAGCACGAGGTTCTGCAGGTCCAGCGAGGAGCGGATCAGGTCCGTGCTGCGCCCGAAGTGGTAGAACTCGCCGTCGTCGAGCGGGACGACGGCGGTGGTCAGGGCGTTCAGGGCGGGGTGCGAGCGCATGGGCGACTGACCGAGGCCGAGGCCGAAATCGGAATACAGCTCGAAGGGGTCCGACGGGCGGGCGGCGGCGTCCGGTGCGTGAGTGTCGGCGACGTTGCCAAGCGCGAGCAGCGTGTCGACAGCCCGTTCGCTTAGCAGCCAGATGCCGGCGTCGAGCAGGAACAGGTGATCCGTGGCCAGATGCTGGATCTCGGCGGCGGATGGCTTCTGTCTGAAGAAGGCCAGTTGTGCCGGGCTTTTCCGGTTGCAGAAGAACACGCCGAAATGCTGGGCGTCTTCCGGTTTGCCCCAGAGGCCGATGCAGATCACATCGGCTTCTGGCATGGGCGGGAGACGCTCGGCGAACTTCACAAGCACATCGCCGCTGGCGATCATCAGCCGGCTGGTGGCCGGTGCTGCGGCGAAGAGGCGTTCGAGATAGGGGCGTTGCAGGTCGAGCAGGTGCTGGTCGATGCGCTGGCCGGTGGCCCAGCGCCAGACGGGCATGGGGGTAAAAAGCTTGCCGGCGGGGGCGTAGGCAGGCAGACGGCGGCTCTGGCCGCCGCCATGGATCATGATCCGGGGCGCGGCGCGCAGCCAGGTGTGGAAATCCTCGCCGCCGGAGGTGTCGCGCCAAGCCGAAAGGATCAGGTGGGCGCTGCCGCCGCCCGAGCCCAGGCGTGTGCCGGGTGGATCGGCATTGAGGTACCAATCCGGCGGGGTTAGTCCCTCAAGGGCCGGGATGCGCTTCAGCGCGGCGGGTGGAATGGAGAGCAGGTATTGCATGATGGGTACGAGGTAAGGGGTTAGGGCTAGAAGTTCTCTTACAGGAGAGCTTCGATTTGGGGCTGAAGGGCTTCGATACGCTGGCAGAGGGTGAACTGCACACTGGCCCGATGCAGGTTGTGGTCGGCGGCATTGGCCTTGAAGTAGACGTTACCTGCCAGATAATCCTCGAAGAAACGGACACCCAGTTCGAAGGTGAGCAGCCGGACCGCGTCGTAGAGGTAGCGGCGGTCGTCGACGCTGAGGAAGTCGCGGGCGTCGACGAGGTAACCGCGTATGAAGGCACGGCAGAGTTCGAGGTCGAAGACCACGCTCGCGAGGTCACGCGTCTCCTCGCCAGCCGGGTTGCAGAGTGATCGCAGGGCGTCGCCTACATCGTAATGAATCAGGCCGGGATTGACCGTGTCCAGGTCGATCATGCTGGTGCCCTTGCCGGTGATGTCGTCGATCATGAAATTGCTGATCTTCGGATCGCCATGGATGACGCGCATCTGCAGGATTCCGGCGGCCTTGGCATCCTCGAGCACGGAGCTGAACGCGCGGCGCTGCTCGATAAAGATCGGCCATTGGGCTGCTTCAGGCGTCTGTAGCCGCTGCTTGGCGTCGGCGGTCGTGCGTGTACGGTCGTAGCGTGCCATATACACGGGGGTAATGTGGAATCCGGGGAGGGGATCGATCAGGCGGCTGCCGTCGAAGTCCGACAGCAGTCGGTGGAACTGACCTAGGATTCGCCCCAATTCCTCGGCGTGCACGGCGTCCCTGGCTATATCGTAGGCGGTCGCCGACTCGATCATGGAAAGAGCCCGCCAGTAGTTGCTGTCGGCATCCTTGTGGACATAGCCACCTTCGATCGTGCGGATCACGCGTGGCAATTGCCAGATACGGTCGTGCGTCGAGCGTTCGCGGTCGAGGCGGGCATGGATGTGGCCGGTGACGCAGAGCATGTTCTCGACGATCTTCGCGGGGTCGGTGAAGACGCGGCTGTTGATCCGTTGCAGCACCACGCGGGTTTCTGCCGAACTGGTGCGGAAATGGGCGACGGAGGTGTCGTTGACGTTCCCGCTGTTGATCGGGATGACCGCGACCAGCACTCCGGGAACATCAAAGTGTTGTGCCGCCAGCTTGGTTTCTTCAGTAAGCAATATGGGACCTCGTTTCTCAGGATGATTCTGTGCCAGTTACACTCCGTGCCCGTTGTTTATGCAAGTAACGTATCCTGCCGACACCAACTTGCTGATAGTCAATTCCGTGTTTTCTTCTATCACATCCGGCGGGCGGGTGTCACGCCTTTTGATTGTTTTTTGGTAATGGGTCAGTTATAGGGGTGTTTGCCTGAGTTGCCTATAAGTTGGCCATTTGGCCTGCACTATTTCGGTGAACGAGAGCGGCGACGAGAGCGGTGAACGATTCAAATTCCCACTCGTTGTCCGCTCTCGTCGCCGTT
>CAZOXS010000188.1:0-2854 GCA_964583785.1 uncultured Victivallales bacterium | reverse complement strand
TTCGGTTGATCCAGCTGGTTTATCATAATGACTCAATGTTTTAATTGTGCTGTCAGAATAACTTTTGTTTCGCTTTACTATATCTGCGGGGCCACCACCTGGCATATTATTACCCCACCCTTGTAACCCGCGTTTAACTTGCTTAACACTATTTTTAACTGAATCAATAATACCTTCTTCAAGTTCTTCTACTGATTCAGCTTTCATTAAGGATGTTATCTCTGTGTGAGCAGCTTTAATAAAATTTTGAGAATTTTTAGATCCAGCCGCTTTAGCAAGTTCTCGAGCTCTTTGAATAACTGCGGCCGCAGAAACCATAGTACGTTCTGGATTATTCCTAGTTGCTGCAACTTTTCTAACAACAAATGATTCGGACAATGATTGTAATTCATTTTCGACATCAAATTCTTCTGCAGATTCATCGAGTGTACTATCTTCTGGAATATCTACTACACCATAAAATGCATTCATCTCATCTAACGCAACCAGGCCTCCTGCAACAGCATCAGCCATTGTTTCATACATTTCATATGAACTTGGTACCTCTGAAAATGAATTTGCTCCATAAGTAAGTTTGGCAAATACTGGAGATGCTCTCCAAGCATAAGCATTTTCAAACAACTTAGATACAGTGAGACATACTTGACCCCCAAAAGAGACGATGGCTCCATTAGGAACCTGAGTTATGTTGATATGTTTTTCGATTTGCATTATTAGTCCTTATTCAATACTTTATTTAATTTGGCTATTTTTTCAGAATGATAATTCTTTTCTATCTGAGAAGATGATGCATTTATAGCACGTTGCCGGTGTTTAATTGCCAATTTAGCCAAATCTTTATTAGTTGGATCATTATCTAGTAATGTTTCGATAGACCTTGCTGCGGCCTCGTGCTTACTAGTAGCATATTCTAATAACATAGTTTTTGCTCTGTGAATAAAACATTCCAATTTTAGACCTGAACGAACTTTATGATACATTTCTTTATTAATCTTTTCATCACCCTTAGGCAGACCAGATTTAAATTCTTTATAATTTCCAGCAACCGCATGAGCACGAAGCTTAGAGGCAGACATACCCTCAGCACCCTCTGCATCTGGATCTCTATTGCCAGCAGAAACTACTGTGATCTTCTTGAAGTTATGATTGCCAGGTTGTCCGTTATACTTATGTAGAAGTCTGTGATATTCATCAACCCGATCAGACCCAGCGACCATAACTAAATGCTCTGTACCAGAATCCGACAGTTTCTTGGCATGGTGAAGAAATGTCGGGTGCTCTTTGGAAGCACCTTCAATGTTTGTTCCAGGAAAGTAATGCTTGGCAAACCTAACTTTATCTTCAACTGATAGAGGATTCTTTTTAGTGTCTTGAGTATGTGACAGCACAATCTTATGATCTGCGTTGTGTTCTTTAGCCACATCTTTGACTTTTTGCACTAATTTGGCGTGACCGCTACTAATAGGAGAAAATCTCCCAAAACTCATTACTGTTGTTTTCATTTACCAAGGATCTCCGGACAATTTTAAAGAAGAGGCCATTTTTTCCGATTCAAACTTAAAGCGAATTTTCATTATTTTCTTTTCACCTGCTTTAATACCAATTGATTCGTTGCCTACTTTTTCTAAAGTAATTTTATACTTCGAGAGAGCATTGAGCTTTTCATTATTGATCGGGTCCATAACTACCGCATTATATGGTTCTCTGTTCCCTTGACCAGTAACTTTTACATATGGTGGAAATGTTATTTCTGCATCCATCCAATCACCGAGTAAATATTTAATTAACTCCGGTTGTTTAAATTTTAACAAACGAACCAACATTGTATCTCTCATTGCTGCTAAAATTTTAACACCAATATCCTCTGTGTGTTTTTTTACACCGGGATTAGATCTAATGAATATTTTTCTTTCGGTTGAGGATTTTGGTAAGTTGAATTTCTTAATAATTTGTTCTAATTGAAACTCATAACTCTTTGCTAAGGACATACCCAAATTTCGGTCAACAGTACCTATACCGGGGTTCTTAAAGCCGATATCACCCTTACCTTGAGTAGCTTTAGCAGACAAACCTAAAAAACCTTCTGCTGGACCAGTAGAAAACTTAATCAGAATATCCGTTGGATTTTTTCTTTGATCAACATGTCTCTTAACTGCTTCTGACATGGAATTTGGTCTTGCTGTCCACCAAACATCAATTACCTTACCAGAATATCCATTAGACTTTGCCCATTTCAAAAATTCCTGAGCCATAACGGCCGCTTTGGCTTGAGCGTCTGCTACTTCTTCGGTTTTTGCCTGAAGTAATCTATCATTATATTGCTTCTTGGCGTCATCATTGTACCACTTATTCCCAGCCAAGACATAGCCGGTATAGATCTCATTGATGTCAGATAAAACTGTATTAGCAGTCATGACTTATCTCTGAAAATTTGCGCGTGAGAATTCCGCTCTATTTACAAATTTAGATGACTTACCTCTATGATTAGAAACGTAACCTTCTGGGCCAACTTTCTTACCATTGATTTTTGCTTCCAATCCTTCGGCAGAAGAATCCATATGCTTAACTAATAGATCTTTTGCTGCTTGAAGATGATGTTGTGAATTCAGTGTATGAGTAATAGAATTTTTATGATCACCCTTCGCTAGATTGATCGTAGACTGATGTAGATCAGCCTTAGCTGATTTAGCTTTATCTGTCTTCACGGAACTAATGGCTTTAGCTTTGATCGCTTCTAGGTGACGTATATACCCTGCATGATTAGGTGTTTCGCCAGATCTTACTGTTTGATTGATATAAGTATTGATATGCTCTTTGTGAGGCTCAATATGAGAATAATTAGTTTTTAAATGAG
>CAZOXS010000187.1:0-5918 GCA_964583785.1 uncultured Victivallales bacterium | reverse complement strand
GTTGATATGATTTTATCCCGGTCATGCTGCCCCCTCAACTCGGTTCTGAACGTTGGTCTCAATCCATGCGTCAAGGTCATGCTGCCGATAGCGGATATGCCGCCCCAGTTTCAGAAATGGAAGTTTCCGAAAACCTGTACTCTGCCAATTTGCAAGCGTGCCTTTTGCAATACCCAGATAGTCCGCCGCCGCCGCCCTTGTCATCAGTCCTGCCGTGATCGTGTTCATGTCGCGCCCCTTTCGTTAATGAATTCTCCGTCTATGGGACCTAATCTACCGGCAGAAAATGCCGCCTGAATACACACCGGCATGAGATTCTTGAAAACAAAAAGACCGCCGGTTTTAATGGCGGTCTCATGCGTGAATTATCTGTACTGCGGATTACTTCTTTTTACCCAGCGCCCGGTCAATCCGGCTCTGACTGATAACCAGCGGATTACCGGTAGACGGATCAGTAAAACGAGCTTCAACTCGTGTAGTAATCGCGGCATTCACTTCCTTGATCTGCATCTCGCCAGATTTGAGTTGTGGCTGCATCTTCGCATATTGTTTCCTGATGAACGAGTCCACCTCTGTTTTCCTCTTAGACCGATTTTCGACGGAAATGCGCTGAGCTTCCCGCATCCGTATTTTTTGCGCCTGCGCTTCACCAGCCAGCGGCTGGAGCTGTTCAGTTAAGGCTTCCACTTCCTTAATGTACTCATTCATGTCTTCAGCGATGGCCTCTTTTCTCGAATTGAGTTCTAACGCCATCTGATCCATATCTTTACTGCAGTTGGCCGCCAGCGTTAACGTTTCCGCATCACTCGCTTCATGGGTGGATATGTAATTGATTAATGCGATAATTAGATTTTTTACGTGATCTAGCATAGGAGTCGCAGAAGCGAGCATCTTAAAGAAATGCGCATAACCCCCCTTATAACTCTCAGAGCCCATTTCAGCACCAAAACGAGTTTCATCGAAACACTTCTTAACGGCATGCAGCGCAGCAACATAATCATCATGTTCTTTGCTCATTCCGCACCGCCTTTCCCGTTCTCCAGCATCGCGGCCGCCGCCCTGCCGACGGACTCCCTGACCGGATCAATATTCAGCCGTGCGTATATTTCCGTGCTCTGCATAGACTTATGCCCTAGAGACCGTCCTATGACCTGTAGCGACGCTCCCAGCGACGCCTGCCAGCTTCCCAGCGTCCGGCGTAGGTCGTGGATTCTCACGTCCTGGAGACCGGCGGTCTCACATATCGACTTCCATGCCCGTTTAACCTCGGCAACGTGGGGAGTCTTGGAGCCGCTCTGTTTTGCAGGGAATACCCATTCGTCGGATCGGCGGTCTTCCCAGCGCCGGTTCAAGATGCTGATGACCGGCTCGACTATGCTGATGACCATCGGCTCTTTATTCTTGGATTCCGTCCCTGGCACCGTCCATGATGGTTTCAGCGGGTCTCGTTTCATATCCGGCCAGCGCATCGCCATGACATTACTCTTACGGGCACCGGTGAACAGCAGCACCATGAATAGGTCGGTAGTGTCCTGATCGTGGTACTCGTGGAGGGTTTTCAGCAGACGGCCCACCTCGCTGCCGTCCAGATTCCGCGTCCGCCCGTAGGATGCTGCCGATCCGTGGAACTTGCGCACCATCGCCGCCGGATTCGTACCGGTGAAAATTCCGGCTTTCATGGTCTCGGAGAATACCGTCTTGACCATGGCTAGGCACCGATCCGCCTGGTGCTCTCCGTGCTCAGCACCTAGACGTTTATGCCACTTGGTTACAACGTCCGCCGTGATGGTCGTAACGGGCTTACTTCTCCACGGCTTAAGATACCGCTCCTCCATCTGCTCGTCGTACGGCCATGTACGCTTGTGAGGCTTGGCGTGGTTCTCCATGTACCAGTCGAACAGCTCCGACCAAGCCTTGACCGCCCTGCGCTCTTTTTTGGCCCCCACCGGATCACGCCCGGCGTCAAACTCGGCCCCCAGACGGAGGGACTCCCTCCTGGCCATGTCCGGCGTGGTGTCAGGGTAGGTGCCGATGGTGTACTTGATAACACCCCTGGTCGCGGTCTTGCGCGTGTACCGCCATGTATACCGTCCCTGCGCGGAAATCACTAGACGGAGGTAGTGGTCATCTGTATCCTGGTATTCGATCCGGTCGGTATCCGGCAACGGCAGACCGTCAATCACCCGTTTCGTCAGCTTGATCTTTATACTCATGACCATCCCCTTTTACTGCCGCCGGTTGAATATTTTCAACCTATTTTCAACCTCGCGCCGTGATTCAGCGTGATTTAAGGTTGAAAACAATTAACATGAGGATAGCTTAAACCCTTTAATAACTATGTCAACATGAATTTGACCTACTCACAATTATCTAGGATTATGAGATATGCCAGTCACTCGTAATGAGCAGGTCGTCCGTTCGATTCGGATCGTTGGCTCCAGCCTCCGTCCAGAGCTTGCGAGAAGCGAAGGCTGCCACGCCGTAGTCAATTCAGAGTAGGTCGCGGCACCCTTGCCCGACCTGCCGAGCATAAGTTCCGTGGCAGGCGGCTTATGCTCGGATGAACAGGCAAGGGTGCCTGTCCTACATTTTATGATCACACTTCCAGTCGAACAGATGCGCGGGCCAATCGTGGAGACCTTGCGCGCGCAGGCCTGCGTGATTGTGGAGGCACCCACCGGGTCGGGCAAATCGACGCAGATTCCGCAGATGCTGCTGGCTGCCGGGTTGGCTGGCAACGGTGTCATCACCGTACTCCAGCCGCGTCGCCTGGCGGCGCGCATGCTGGCCCGGCGCGTGGCTGCCGAACGGGGCGGTAAGGTCGGCGACGAGGTCGGCTACCAGGTGCGCTTTGATAACCGGACAGGTTCTCGCACCCGCATCCGCTTTGAAACCGACGGGATCACCCTGCGCCGCCTGCACCACGATCCCCTGCTGCGCGACACCGCGATCCTGATCTTCGATGAGTTCCACGAGCGCCACCTCTACGGGGACCTGATGCTGGGGCTGGCCAAGCGTCTGGCCGAACGCGATCGTCCGGACCTGAAGCTGGTGGTGATGTCGGCCACACTGGATACCACAGAACTCGAGGCCTATCTGCCGGACGCCGCGGTGATCCGTGCCGAAGGCCGTACATTCCCGGTCGAAATCCGCCACATCCCGCCGAACGCCAGACGCGAGAAGGCCCCGCCCTGGGAACTTGCCGCCGAGGTGCTACCGGAAGTGCTGCGCGACGCACCGGATGGCGATGTGCTGGTCTTCATGCCAGGGGTCTATGAGATCAACCGTACCCTGCGCGAACTGCAACGCATCCCCGCCGCGAGGGACCGGCTGCTGCTGCCACTGCATGGCCAGCTTTCACCGGCACAGCAGGATCAGGCGGCCTCCCCCGCCACCCAGCGGCGGGTCATCGTCGCCACCAATATCGCCGAGACCTCACTGACGATCGAGGGCGTGACCGCCGTGATCGATAGCGGACTGGTCCGGCGGGCGGGGTTCGATCCGCGACGCGGCATCAACACGTTGCTGACCGGCAAGACCAGCCAGGCCGCCGCCGCGCAGCGGGCCGGACGCGCCGGACGTACCGCCCCCGGCATCGCCATGCGGCTATGGACCGAGCGGGACCACGCCAAGCGCCCGGCGCACGAGACGCCCGAACTGCTGCGGGTGGATCTGGCCGAGACCATGCTACAGCTCAAGCTGACGGGCATCGATGACCTCGCCGCGTTCCCCTGGATCACGCCCCCACCCCCTCAGGCCCTGCAAACCGCGCAGGAACTGCTGACCGTGCTGGGCGCGCTGGACGCGCGCGGCCAGCTCACCGCCCATGGACGGCGCATGGCCGCCTTCCCGCTGCATCCGCGTATTTCGCGGATGCTGATCGCCGGGGACGGCCAGGAATGCCTGCCGACGCTCTGCCTGATTGCCGCCCTGCTACAGGAACAGAACATCCTGCTGGCGGCGGTGGACGAAGGGGTACGCGCACGGCGTCTGGCGCTGGTCGGCGATGCCCCGCGCTCGGATCTGGCGCTGCTGCTGGCGGCCTGGCATCATGTGGCCGAGCGGCGTTTCGAACGGGAGGCGGGCGACGCGATCGGCGTGCATGTCCAGGCCGCGCGAACCGCCGGCGAGCTACGCGAGCAGCTTCTGCAGATTGCCGAGGGCCAGGGGCTGGATGGCTACGAGAAGCAGCCGGCGCTGGACGCGGTCTACAAGGCCGTACTGACAGCCTTTCCCGATCATCTGGCCGTCCGCACCGGCGGCGACCGCTGCAGCCTTTCCGGCGGGCGGCGCGGCAGCGTCCATCCCGGCTCGATCGTGCCGCGCGAGCACACGCTGCTGGTGGCGACGGATATCCAGGAGATGGGCCGGGGCAAAGGCACGGTCGAGGTGATGCTCTCGCTGGTCACGGCCATTCGCGAAGAATGGCTGGAGGAATGCTGCGCCGGGGCCTTCCGCGTCCGGCGGCGTGTTTTCTTTGATGCAGTCGCTGGCGGACGCGTAGCCGCCGAGGAGCAGACCTGTCTCGGGGACCTGGTGATCCGCTCGCGGCGGCGGGCCGATGTCACGGTCGATGAGGCGGCCGAGGTGCTGGCGGAGGAGACGGCGGCGGGCAGCATCACGATCAAGGCCTGGGATGCCAAGGTCGAAAGCTGGATCGCCCGCGTGAACCTGGTCGCCACGCATTGCCCGGAGGCGGGTGTGCCGGCCATCGGCGACGACGAGCGCACCGCGCTGCTGGCACAGGTCTGCCACGGGGCACTAGGTGCAAAGGACGTCAAGACGGCTGAGGTCTGGCCTGTGCTGCGACAATGGATGGATCATACCCAGACGGCAACCGTCGAGGCCTACGCACCAGCGCAGATCCGCATCGAGAACGGACGCACCCCGCGCATCCATTACGATGATCCGGCGGGACCCTACATCGCCATGCGCGTGCAAGAGCTTTACGACACAAACCGGTTACCGACGCTTTGCAATGGCGCGGTGCGCCTGAAAGTGCGTGTGCTCGCCCCGAGCCAGCGCCCGGTGCAGATTACCGATGATCTAGCCCGCTTCTGGACCGACAGCTACGCACAGGTGAAGAAGGATCTCAAGGGCCGCTACCCGAAACACGAGTGGCGATAAAGGGGAATGCTTGTAGCCGTGCATTGTCGGCTACTTGGTGGAGTACTCGACTGTTGATTCCCGAACCAGCCGGTCTGTTCAAGCGTTCCCACGTTCTTCCCGGTGATGAAATTCCGGGGCTCGTCGGTGATGAGACTGCTGGGGGTGCTTCCCAGAACGCCACTTCCGCTGGCGTGCGGACGGCCAGACTGTCCGACCTGTCTTGGTGAATGCCATTGGGGCATAGCGTGTTCCACCTCGCTTTGAGGTCACAATTTGTGACCACAGTCATTTCTTCCTCGCTCATTTCAAACATGAAATCGGGGGGAAACCGGTCGGCTTTCCGCTTGACGGCTTGCTTTAAGGCTTTTGTCGGTACGCCGCACAAAGCCGCCAGATCCCGGTCGAGCATAACCTTCTGGCCGCGCAGGAAAAGGATATTACCCTCGTTCCGCTCCTTCAGGACAAGGTCTGCGGTTACCTGAGATTCGGGGGCGAGTGCCGTTGAGCAGGGTCTACAGGCGACCGTAGTCCTCGGTGCCGCAGTCCTCGCAGATGCGCAGGAAGATGATGCGGTCAATGGTCTTCTGGACGTTCAGGTCGCGCACGGAGAGCGCGGGATTGCGCAGGGCCAGGTTGCGGGCGAGCAGGGCCCGCCAGCGTTCGATCTCGGCCAGGAAGGTGTCATCGACCGCCCCCGTGCCGCGCTTGCCCTTGGCGGTGTCGGCGTATTTGTCGAAGAACCCGCGCAGGATGGCGTCGCGCGCGAATATCTGGGCGATCTCGTCCCATTTGGCGACGTACTGGTCGAA
>CAZOXS010000186.1:0-2897 GCA_964583785.1 uncultured Victivallales bacterium | reverse complement strand
GTCAGCGGTGGGGTTTCGATATAGCTATTTGTCGGGTTCGCAATGCCGGAATCAGAGGAATCAGGCAGCCACGCGACCTTTGTTCCTGATTTTGGAGGAAGATAGGATATTGCTTCTGTTTGAACCAGCACATCGTTGATAATCCAGCCGTTGGTTTGAACATGGTTTGGGCCGTTGGAAAAATCGACAGCAGGAAACGCCTCGAAATCCTGTGTTGCCAATGTCACATCGCTATTTGTGTATACAGCCGACATGCCGGTGCGATCAAGCGGATCATTGGCCGTCTGATCCCCGCCGGTGGCGGGGTCGAGGTAGCTGGCCTCGACATAATATTGCATCTGGCCACGGGCACCGCGTGGAATGGTTCCGGTGTACTGGTTCCCGCTGGTATGGGTCATGGCGATGCTGTCGTAGATGCCGCTGTCTCCGCCGCGGAATCGCAGGTTGACGCTGTTCAGCACGGCCCCGTTGAGCGGATTGACATTGATCGTGACGTCGACCAAGTCAAGAATCGTGACGTCGGGGTCGGTCGGTGTATGGTTCCGGCTGTCGAAACTTACCGTGGCGCCAGGGCGGGTAACGATGATGTCGTCGATCAGCAACTGCGCTGAATCCATGCCGTTTGTGGCGGCAATGCGGATGTAACGCAGATCCACACTGGCGACAGTGAAGTTGTGGTAGATGTAGTCAGGCGAGACAATCCCGGTCACGGTATCAACAGTGGTCCAGCCAACGCCGGTCGTGGGACGCACCTGGATGACGAAGGCGGCGGGGCTGAGTAGGTTGGTTACAGTATTACGGTAACGGAACGCGATCGTGCCGATACCGTTGGTCAGCTCGGGCGATTCAATCGCCCGCTCGGCGGTGGTGTTGGCGAACTGGACCGACCGTCCCTCAAAGATCAGGGCGGGGGCCGTTGTCGTGAGTCCCTGCCTGAGTGTCCAGCTCTCGACCGTGTACGTCCCCGCGATGCCTAGGTTCCAGGCACTTGAGTTGAACGACTGGTAGTCGGTCTGCTGGATCCCGTAGCGGCCACTGTTCTCATCAAAGGTCGCCAGCAGCCAGCCGGAATCGGTGGCATCGATGGTGATGTCATCGGCCGCATTGGTGGACAAGGCAAATTCGCCGAATACCGGCAGGCTGGTACGGGTCGGCGCGGAATCGTTCCATTGGTTGGTCGTGCCGTTGACGGACTCGAAGTAGACGCTGAGGTTGCTGAGTGCCCCCACCGGCACCACACCGGCCCAGAAGCCGTTGGTTGCCAGGGCAAGCGCGTTTACCAGATCACCGGCCAGGCTGACTCCGCTGTACGGGCTTGTTGGCAGCGGCGCGCGCAAATAGAAATCCCCGGTTGCAGTCTTCGGCGAGAGAATGGAGGCATGTGGCCCCGTAAAGCTCACGGTCAAGGTGTAATCAATCGCGACCAGGGCCGGCAGGTTGGTTGGCAGTGTGGCTTCGAGGCGTCCACTCCCGCTGTTGTAGGCCAGCGTGAGCGGTGTCCCTAATGGGCTTCCGCCGTCGTTCAGTTGCACCGTGGCATTCGTGCTGGTGGTCGGCGCGGTGGCCTCTACCTGGGCGAAAAAGGTTACGGCCTCGTCGGCTCGCGGGGAGGCGGGCGAAATGCCATGGCTGACAATCGTCACATCGGCCGGATATTCAAGTGTGCTGACGGCCAGGTTATCGATCAGTAGCTGCCCGGTGGCCGGCCCCGTGGCCACGACTCGGATATATTTCCAATCAAAGCGGTTGATCGGCAAGCGGTAGAACAGGTAATCCGGCGAAATGATGTCGGTTACGGTCGCCTGGGTGCTCCAGGCGTCGCCGGACGCGGCCTTGGTCTGGATGGCAAACGCGGCGGGGCTCAAGCCGTTGGTTTGGGTGTTGCGGTACTGGAATTGGATGAAGCCGATGCCATTGGTCAGCGCGGGGGCGGCGAGGGCGCGTTCGCTGGTGGTGTCCTGGAATTGCAGGGAATACCCGCTCAAGGCCAGCGCATCATTAATGGCGCGGACGCTCGTCAGGCTCCAGCCGTCGATCGTGGTCGTCGTGTAGCTGCCGACGGTCGTCCAACTATCGAACGACTGGTAGACGGCTTGTTCGATGGCGTAGGTTGCATCGGTCTCATCGAAGCTGTAGAGCAGCCAGCCCGCGTCGATGCTGTCGATGCGGATACTGCCGGCACCGGCGGCAAGGCCGCCGGCCAGCGGCAGGACGGTCTGCGAGGGGGTGGGGTCGCGCCATGGGGTGGTAGTTGCGCCATCATCTGACACGAAGTAAACATCCGTGGTGCCGCGGGCCGCGACGCTTTGGGCGGCGGTCCAGTAGTCGTCTTCGACCAGTTGCAGCGGACCAGGCAGATCGCCGTTGACGGTGACGTTGCTGTAGGCACTCTGTGGCGGTGCCTCCCGGAAGAAGAAGCGGCCGCTGGCGGTGGCGGGAGATTGCGCACCGGGGCCGCTGAACGTCACTTGCACGGTATAGTCGATCTCGGTAAAGGCAGCCTGGCTCGGGATGGGGTCCCCGGTCTGGTAGCGGTCGGTGCTACCGATCCGGACCATGCTGATGGTGTTGGACGCGCCACCGTCCGCCGACCAGAGCAATTCCCGCGCACTGACGACCGCTTGGGCGCTTGATTCAATCAGGGCGGAAACCGTGACTGACTCTCCTGCCCGAGGGTCAACTGGTGATATGACTAGGTCACTGACATCCACCTTGGTTGGGGCTTCGGTGGTAGAGATCGCATCGACGCCGAGCCATGAGTAATCAGCTAGTGTTGTCGAACGGAACCACCGTAGACGAGCGGGGCCATAATAGTTGATCGTATTGGTGTAGCCAATCCAACCGGTGTTTCCAGTGTTATCGATCGTGGCGATCGTGTTCCAGGATCCGTTGGTGTT
>CAZOXS010000185.1:0-2532 GCA_964583785.1 uncultured Victivallales bacterium | reverse complement strand
TCTATTAATGTCGATCCAGAACCTGCAGGCTTACATCGGCGCCGATCACGGTTTTGCGATGAACACCGAAGGCACGGTGCTGATCTCCACGTCCTACGACGACGGGAAGACGCTGACAGGCAATAATTATGCATTCCGAACCTACTTCAGGAAAGCCCTCGCCGGCGAGACCGCCGTCTATCCTGCCCTGGGCGCGACAACCTTCCAGCGCGGTCTATACTACTCCGCGCCGGTCTATGCGGGACTTTCTGACGACGCGGATCTGAACATGATCATCGGCGTGGCCGTCATCAAAATGCCCTTCGATGCGATCGACAACATTCTGGCAGGCGCCACGGACCTGATGTCACTCGTCAGCCCACAGGGAGTCGTGCTCAGCAGCTCCAATCGCGACTGGCTTTTCAATGCCATTCCTGAGTTGATCACGACCACGAATACCGCCGCTGCCTTCATGAACCCGGAGTACGAGTCGGCCTTCTTTAAGTCACGGACAGGCCCGTTTCCCCTGCAGACCGACGATTCCACCCAAACGTGGCAAGCGACCAACTTCTTCATCCAGACGTTCCCGCTTAATCTGCACGATCCGGCGGGGGCCTGGACATTGCTGGTGCTGCAGAACACCGACGCCTGGTATCCAGCCGAGCCGATGATCCTGACGGTCCTGCTTCTGCTGGCGCTCTGCCTGGCGCTGACGGTCGCCATCTACGCGCGCAAATGCCGACGGCTCGCCATTGCGGCCGAACTGCATACCGCGGCCGAAGCGGCGCAGACATACCGATCGATCTTCAACGCCACAACCGATGCACTATTCGTCCACCATGCCGAGACCGGCAAGATCCTGGACGCTAATGACAGCGCCAAAAAACTCTACGGCTACACGGATGCCGATATCGAAACGCTCTCGCCCGACAGCGAGTACCCCTACCCACCGGACGCGGCTGCCCCGGCCTTGAAAGCCGCCATGGCCAACCGCAAACAAAGCATCACCTTCCAGTCGCACGGCAGGAACCGCAAAGCCTTCTGGGCCGAGGCCTCGTTCAGCACCTACACCATTCATGGGGCCGTCCATGTCCTGTCCTGCGTGCACGATATCACGCAACAGCGCGCCGCACATGCCGCCCTGACCGCCTCGAAAGAGATGCTGGAAAAGGAAGTCCAGATCCGGACCGTGCAACTACTGCAGGCCCAGAAGATGGCTGCCATCGGCAAGTTCGCGGAACGCATCACCCACGACGTCACCAACGCCATGACCCGCATCATCGGCCATGCCGACATGATCCGTCATCGTCCGGGGGACCCGGTCATGCTGGATAACGCGCTCGAGGAGATTGATATCGCCGCGCACGAAATGTGTGCCTTCTCAACCGATCTGCTCGCCTTCTCGCACCCCGCCCCGCTCAAGCTCGAACCCATGAACCTTGTGCGGACGGTGGATGCCTTCCAGAACTTCATCCGTTCAACCGCGCCTGCCGCTATCGACGTCAACTTCCAGCTTCCGGAGGAACGTCTGATTGCATCCATCTCGCCCAACCATATCGAACAGGCGCTGGCACAACTTGCCATCAACAGCTTCGAGGCCATGCCGGAAGGTGGCACCCTGACGATCTCCCTGCGCCGCGGCGAAAGCGATGACCGTCCCGTGCCGAACACCACGGTCGTTCACACCACGCCGGAAAAACTGGCTCTGATCGAGGTTACCGACACCGGATCGGGGATCACCCCCGAAGACCTGCCGCATGTCTTCGATCCCTTCTTCACCACCAAGAAGGACCACAAGCGGCGTGGGCTGGGGTTGACCACCGTCTACCTGATTGCCAGCAGCCACAACGGCTGGGTAAACGTCATCCCGCACACGGACAAACAGGGAAGCACCGTGCAAATCTGGCTGCCGCTGCTGGTGTCACGGGAAAAAACCTAGACGGGCCAGCCATGCGTATCAACACAAAGCGTAAACGATTGCGCCTGGCATCGACCGCCATCGTGTTGATCGCTGGAGGATAAGCTTGGCGAACTGGACGAGCAAGAAGGAGTGCTGGCGCGGTAACAAGCTGCATCTGGACGTGATCGACGGTGAGCAGATGCTCAAGATGCTCGGCTAGATGCCTGGATAACCACAGGGGCACCCGAAAACCCGGTTTTCAACGACGGGAAGGACGCCGTGTGCCTCATTCACCTGACTTTTACACGCCTTAAATTGGCCGTGATCTTTGGTGTTGCTATAACACACACCTGTCAGATTTCCATCCCGTTCACTCCTCATCGAGAACCGTATCCTCAACAAGGCACTCCACAAGACCTACAAACAGGCCCGTTGCGCCGCGAAACCGAAAGAGAAGATGCGCCCGGCAAAGAGCCTCTCTTGCAGGAGGCACTTGCAGAACCCCTCGTGGTTCCCGCTTGACGTTTCGTAACCGTTCACGGGGTATTCAAGCAGACGGCGTCACCTTTTAGCAAGAACGCATTTCTGGAGGTTTAGCTCCTTAATCGCAAATTGTTTGAGTAAATGAGTCGATAATATAGCATGGCGTATCG
>CAZOXS010000184.1:0-7428 GCA_964583785.1 uncultured Victivallales bacterium | reverse complement strand
AATCGGATTAATTGGTGGCGGCAAGATGGCGGAGGCACTGATCTCCGGCATGCTGGCGAAGACGGTTTGCACGGTGGATGATCTGCTGGTCAGCGATCTTGATCCGGGGCGGCGCCAGCGGTTGCATGGGCAATACGGGGTCGAGACGCTGGAACAGAACCGGACGGTTGCCGAACGCAGTGATGTGGTGATCCTGGCGGTCAAGCCGCAGCACCTCGATCCGGTTCTTGCCGAGTTGGCACCGGTGGCGGTCGGCCGGCTTTTTGTCTCGATCGCCGCCGGTCGGCGCCTGTCGACGTTCGAGCAGCGTCTACCCGGCGCACGCGTGGTGCGCGTGATGCCGAATCTTCCCTTCCAGGCCGGCGAGGGCATGAGCGTCTTTTGCCGTGGTGTCGATGCAACGGAGGCGGATGTCCGTCTGGTGCGGCAGATCCTCGAAAGCGGCGGGCGGGTGTTGGAAATGGATGAATCATTCTTCGATTTTGTCACCGCGCTCAGTGGCTCGGCCCCGGCATTTTTCGCGTTCGTGGTTCAGGCGTTTGTAAAAACGGCTGGTGCGTATGGCATGGCCTCCGATACGGCGCTGCAACTGGCATTGCAGACGATGCGTGGCACGGCGGCGATCATGATGCAGGACGGGATCTCGCCTGCCGAACTGATGGTCAACGTGGCATCCAAGGGGGGGACGACTGCCGCCGGCCTGGCAGTACTCGAGAACAGCGATGTGAGCGCGGTTCTGCAGGCCACGCTGGACGCGGCGGCTCGACGCAGTGCCGAGCTCAGCGCCTGACCGTTTTCTTGACATTGCGGCATTGTCTGTTAACGTTGGACCGTTTGTGAATTTTGCCTATTGTACTTATAAACAGGATGCATTCTTCCCCCTTGGGTAAGTGTGCGGAAAAATGGGAGATTGAAAAATGGCCGGGAAATCGAAAAAGCTGGTTTACCTATTCGGGGGTGGCAATAACGAAGGTGACGCCTCCATGCGTGCACTGCTGGGTGGCAAAGGCGCGAATCTGGCGGATATGGCCAGCCTCGGGTTGCCGGTTCCGCCCGGCTTCACGCTCACGACCGAGGCATGCGACCTCTATTACAAGGTCGGCCGCGAACAGATTTTCGCCATGGTCTCGAAGCAGGTGGACGACGCGTTGAAACACGTGGAGTCGGCTACCGGCAAGACCTTCGGTAAAGGCCCGAACCCCCTGCTGCTATCGGTCCGTTCCGGTGCGGCGGCGTCCATGCCGGGCATGATGGACACGGTGCTCAACCTCGGGTTGAACCCTGATACCGTGCAGGCCATGGTGGCGCGCACCGGCAATGAACGGTTCGTGATGGACTCCTACCGCCGCTTTATCCAGATGTTCGGCGACGTTGTGCTGGGCGTGCCGCATCATAACTTCGAGCACGCGCTCGAAGCCGTCAAGGCCGCCAAGAAAGTCAAGTTGGACACGGACCTGGACGCCGACGACCTGAAGGTCGTGATTTCGCATTACCTGGCGGCCGTCAAGAAGACCACAGGCAAGGCGTTCCCGGAAAACCCGATGGAACAGCTCTATGCAGCCGTCAACGCCGTGTTCGGATCCTGGAACAACCCCCGCGCCATCAAGTACCGCCAGCTGAACGATATCCGTGGCCTGCTTGGCACGGCCGTGAACGTGCAGGCGATGGTCTTCGGCAATAGCGGCACGAATTCAGCCACGGGCGTGGCCTTCACGCGCGATCCGTCAACAGGGGCCAATCGCTATTTCTATGGCGAATACCTGATCAATGCCCAGGGCGAGGACGTGGTGGCCGGCATCCGCACACCCCAGCAGATCACCCTCAAGGGGTCGCGCGAGTGGGCCAAGTCGCAAGGGGTGTCCGAGACGGAGCGTAAGGCGATGTACCCCTCGCTCCAGGAGGCGATGCCTAAGGTGTTTGCCGAACTCGATGGGATCCGCCAGAAACTCGAAACACACTATCGCGACATGCAGGATCTGGAGTTCACCATCGATGACGGGCGGCTCTACATGCTGCAGACCCGCAATGGTAAGCGGACGGCGGCTGCGGCGGTCCAGATCGCCACGGACCTCGTGAAGGAAGGCCTGATCGACGAGAAAACCGCAGTGCTGCGGGTGGATCCGTCCGCCCTGGATCAGCTGCTCCATCCGGTTTTTGTCAAGAAGGCCGAGGAGGCCGCCGAGCGCTTGACGGTCGGCTTGCCGGCTTCGCCCGGTGCAGCGACCGGGCAGATCGTTTTCTCCGCCGAGACGGCGGAGATCTGGTCGGTCCTAGGGCGCAAGGTGATCCTGTGCCGCACCGAAACCAGCCCGGAAGACATCGGCGGCATGGCGGTTGCGAAGGGGATCCTGACCTCCCGCGGTGGCATGACCTCGCATGCGGCGGTGGTCGCGCGCGGCATGGGCAAGTGCTGCGTCGCCGGTGCCGGCGATGCGATCATGGATTACAAGACCAAGCGGCTCTGCGTGAAGGGCAAAACGCTCAAGGAGGGCGACTGGCTCTCGCTCAACGGCTCGACCGGTGCGGTCTATGCCGGGTCCGTGGAAACGGTCGACCCGCAGTTGACGGGGCCGTTCGGGGTGATCATGAAACTGGCGGACAAGTATCGCCGACTGAAGGTGCGCACGAACGCGGACACGCCGCACGACGCGGCCGTGGCGGTCAAGTTCGGTGCCGAGGGTATCGGACTCTGCCGCACCGAGCACATGTTCTTCGAGGGGTCGCGGATCGTGGCGTTCCGCCGCTTGATCCTGGTGGCGGAAACGGTCAAGAAACTCAAGGATCGCTTCGGTGTCAGTGATCTGAAAGCGCTCGAGGCCGCTTGCAAGACGGCGGGGATGCCCGCCAAGGAACTGGAATCGTCTCTGCGGGCGATTGCGCAGTACAAACAGGCGCTCAAGGAGTTGCTGCCGCTACAGCGCAAGGACTTTACCGGTATCTTCAAGGCCCTCAAGGGTCTGCCCTGCACCGTCCGGCTGCTCGATCCACCGCTGCATGAATTCCTGCCGCAGGATGCCGCCGGTCAGCTCGAGATGGCCAACCAGATGGGCGTGAAACCGGCGGATGTCAAGGCACTGGTCGCGTCGCTGCATGAATTCAACCCCATGCTCGGGCATCGTGGCTGCCGTCTGGGCATGAGCTATCCCGAGGTTACCGCCATGCAGGTGCGGGCCATCTGTGAGGCGGCGGCGGCGGTCAAGGGCTCGAAACCCGAGATCATGGTCCCGCTGGTCGGTGCCGTCAAGGAACTGGCGATGCAGAAGACGATTATCCAGGCGACGATCGCCGAGGTCGAGGCGGCCCGCAAGATCAAGCTGAACGTGCTGATCGGCACGATGATCGAGGTGCCGCGCGCCGCCATGACGGCGGACGAGATCGCCGAGGAGGCGGAGTTCTTCAGCTTCGGCACCAACGACCTGACGCAGATGGGCTGCGGCTTCTCGCGCGACGACGCAGCAAAATTCCTAGGTGACTACGTGCGTGACGGGATCTACGACTACGACCCATTCCAGGTGCTCGACCAGAAAGGCATCGGCCGTTTGATGGAGACCGGCGTGAACCTAGGGCGGCAAGCGCGTCCTGGTATCAAACTGGGGATCTGCGGTGAGCACGGTGGCGAACCCAAGACCGTGGCGTTCTGTCACGGACTGGGGCTCGACTACGTCTCCTGTAGCCCGTATCGTGTCCCCATCGCCCGCCTCGCGGCCGCCCAGGCCGCGCTGAGCGGGAAGTAGTCTAGACAGGTGGCATGGAGGGACGGGTTCCACCCCGTCCGCAGCGTTGTAAGCCGGTTGATCGGTTTAAAGAATGAGGAATATAATGAGAATCCGATCCGAGATCTTGCCGTTTATCATCGCCAGCGCGGTGGTCAGCGCTGTTGTCTACGGCTTGCTGCGGCTGGTTCCGTGCGTCCCGCCAGCGGTGGCCTGCGGGGCGGCGCTGGTGCTGCTGGTCGTGCTGTGCGGCTACCTTTGCTGGTTCTTCCGCGACCCGGTGCGCACGGCACCGGTGGACCCGGATGCCATCCTGGCGGGGGCCGACGGTGTGGTGGCGAAGATCGCGACCTTCACCCCCGAACAGTTCGGCTCGATCACGATGCTGGCCGGTCTGCAACCGGAGGATACCGCCGCGTTAAGGGCGGGTGACGTCCTGCGCGTCAGTATCTTCCTCAGCCTGTTTGATGTGCACGTCAACCGGGTGCCGATCAGTGGAAAATCGCGTTTTCTCGGCTATTTCCCCGGCAAGCACTTGTTCACGTTCGAGGAGAAATCCTCGGATGTCAACCAACACAACTCGATCCTGATCGAGAATGATCGCACCTGCTGCTTGGTCAACCAGATCGTGGGACCGGTCTGTCGGCGCGTGGTTTACTGGTTGCCACACGACCGGGCGACTGACGTCAAGGCGGGGGATGATTTCGGGATGATGAAGTTCGGGTCACGGATGGATATGTATTTCCCGGCAGCGAATATCGATCTGCTGGCCAGGGAAGGCGACCGGGTGACGGCTGGTGAAACCGTGATTGGGAGGGTCCGCTGATATGCTGAATTCGACACAGAAGGAACGGATGTTGCGCTTTATCAACTGGCGCCAGATTATCCCGACGGTGATTACCCTGGGCGCGATGCTGGCCGGTTTCCTGAGCATTGTCTATGTGGTGCAGGGCTTCCATTCACCGACCCCTAACTCGTGGTTCCTGGATGCAGCCCGGCTGATCATGCTGGCGATGATTCTGGACGGGATCGACGGCAATGTCGCCCGCTGGCTGAAGGGCACCAGCGAGTTCGGTGCCGAGCTTGATACGTACGTCGATATGACGGCGTTCGGTATTGCCCCGGCCATCCTGGTTTTCGCGGTGACGATGGAAGCCAAGGATCCGTTGATTCGCGTGTTGCTGCCCTCCGCCGTGGCACTTTCTGGCGTGGTGAGACTCGCCCGCTTCAAAGTCGCCGATCCGCTGCGCGGGCAGGGTGGCTATGGCGGGTTGCCGATTACGGCCAATGCGGGTTGGGTGGCTCTTTTTGTGTTCATTAGCCAGGTCAAACCATCACAGAAGGTGGCCGAGGATATCTTCTCGCTACAGAGCGGCTGGTTCGCCACCGTCTTCCTGGTTGGTATCCTGACGTTTATCAGCCTGCAGGTCTCGAACGTGCGCTACCCGAAGCCGACCAAAAAGGCGGCCTTGTTCATCCCCTGTGTGATTCTGGTTTTCCTCTTTGTGCTGCTTCCGAAGGAGTATTCCATCTGGATCGCGGTCACCATGCTGATGCTTGGGCTGGCCTATGCCATCTTCGGGCCGATGTATGTCAAGGGGGTGGCGATTCACCAGGCGCGCAAGGCTACGAACGGGATTTCGACCGATACGCCGAACCCGACGCGCCGCCGCCGTCGCCGCCCGCGGCGCAAGGGGGGACGCCCCAGTGCTGAATGAGATTCTCAAGGACGTCAGTGACTACATCGCGTGGGAGCAGGAGGAAGGCACCTTGAGCGCGGAAGTCTCCCCCAACATCGTCGCCGCGCTCGCCACCGCGTCACCCAAATCTGGAGGGACGGGTTCCACCCCGTCCGTATCCCCGCCCCCCGCCGCCCCCCCGCCCGCCCCCCCGCCCGCCTTGGCGAAAATCGCCGCCGAGATCGCCGTCTGCACGCGCTGCGGCCTGCATGCCGACCGCACCAACACCGTGCCGGGACAGGGCAATCCGCAGCCGGAAATCCTGTTTGTCGGCGAGGCCCCCGGCAAGGACGAGGACGAGCAGGGGCTGGCCTTCGTCGGGCGGGCGGGGCAGTTGCTCACCAAGATGATCGAGGCCATGGGCTTTGCCCGCGAGGATGTCTTTATTGCCAACATCAACAAATGCCGCCCGCCGGACAACCGCAAGCCGACCCGCGAGGAGATGGACGCCTGCCTGCCGTTCCTGAAACGGCAGATCGCGACCCTCAAGCCAAAGGTTATCATCGCCATGGGGGCAACCGCCGTCGAGGGACTGGTGCCGCTGCCGGAGGGCCAGACCATCAGCAAGGTGCGCGGTCAGTGGCTGGAATTCGAAGGCATCCCGCTGATGCCCACCTATCACCCCGCCTATCTGCTGCGCAACCCGGCAATGAAGCGCCCCGTCTGGGACGACCTCAAAACCGTGCTCGGCTTGCTCGGACGCTCAGTGCCCGTTGTCAAGAAGCCAACGGACTGATTTCCGCCGCTTTTGGTCGGGGAAGCCGATGTAATGCAACATTGACATTACCGGCCAGAAACGTAAAGTACACTCCCGTCATTAGGACACGCCAGTTTAGCTCAGTTGGTAGAGCAGCTGATTTGTAATCAGCAGGTCGTCGGTTCGAGCCCGTCAACTGGCTCCATTAAAAACCAAGCAAAAAGGCCGTATTTCTTAGGAAATATGGCCTTTTTTGTGTCTAGCCGCTTCCTTTCTGTCTTTAACAATCTGTAAAAATTACCTATGTACTCACCCGAGTTAAGCAACCATAAGCAACCACATTTTGAATTAAGCAACCCGCTACTCCTTCCGGTTGGTATACCGGCTACCGATCAGGATCGTCATTAAACAAAAAAAACCGCCTGCCCCCCGTGAAGGAAGGCAGGCGGTGTCGGGGGTTGATCCCGGGGTATGGCCGGGCTCAGTCGCTGGCGAGCTCGGGTTGCAGGTCGATACCCCGTGCGGCGAGCTCCTCGATCTCATTCATGTCAAACCGGATCTTGCGCTTGGACAGTCTTATCCGGGTTATGTGCCCGGCATCGGCATAGCGGAAAACCGTCTTCACGCACGCGCCGAGTAGTTCGGCTGCCTGCTTGGCACTGCCAAGGCGGACAGCATTCCGCCTAGGAGCCTTGCAGGCATCAAGCAACCGTGCGATGGTTTCCGGGTCGCCATTGAAGACGACATGCGTGAGCCGTTCACGCGCCTTGTTCAGATCAAGCGTGGTGTGGTCGACGCCATTAATGCTTGCGCTTAGCGGCTTAATTATACGCACGGCGCAGTTCCTTCCGATTCCGCCGCACCACCTTCGTCCATGCGAGCCTTGACGAACTCGATGTCCGCTGTGAACCGTTCTTGCAGTCCGGTCTCGTCACCGACTAGGCGCATGATCTTTTCAAGTGCCTGCAGGATTCCTGCAAGGTCTGGTGCCTTGCCTGGCCCGGATAGTGCCGGGTTTACATCCTGTTTAATCGGCCCACGCGTTTTCGCGGATGCAACCGGTTGTTGCTCCTCGCCAGCCTCGGGTGGTTCCTCCCGGTCGCCTGATTCACTGCGCTCTGCTGCTGTGCATAGCGATGCGGGTTCCGGCTCCCGCGTTGTCACGGGCTTCGCAGGTTTATCGTCTACGGAATCCTGTTCCTCTGCGGTAACAGGCGGCGTATCGCCTGCGGGCGCTGCGGGGTCCATGTCCAGGTTTAGTGGAAGCTGCCTAGGATCC
>CAZOXS010000183.1:0-9188 GCA_964583785.1 uncultured Victivallales bacterium | reverse complement strand
GATACAGGAAATAGCGGCCCATCAGGCTATCTCCGCCCTTGCGGTACACAGCGAGACGAGAAGATCCCGTTACCATAATCCGAACGTGCGCCTCATACGTATCAAAAAAACCCTTAAGAAACTGCTTCCACCGTCGATATTTATGAAGCTCGTCAAAGACGATCCTGACAGGCTGTTCCGCGAGACGATCTAGGCCAGCATGTGCGGCAACGGCGGCGGGCCCCGCCAGAATCAGGGCACGGTGATCCTCATTGTCCCAGTCTAAATAGACATCTGCCAAATCGCGACAAGTCGTCGTCTTGCCCACTTGACGCGGACCTGCCACAAACGCCATCTGCCGGTCTTCCCGCAAGGCCGCATCCAATATAGCCCCATAAATTCTTGGCTGCTTTTTCATAACTGACATTTACGCACATCTCTGCGGAATTATCCAGATAATTCCGCAGCCATATAAATCATAATCTCATCGAGATCTGCCTCTATTCTAATTCGCATAATTCGTGAAATTCGCGGTTAAATTTCATTCCCCAACCTTCCGCTCGCGAATGACCCGCGCCGGATTTCCAGCTACTACCATCCTTGCGGAGACGTCGTGCGTGACCACGGCACGCGCGCCGGTCACAGCATCCACGCCGATGGTGACGCCGGGAGCCACGAACGCTTCTGCCGCGACCCAGGCACCATCCTCGATACGGATCGGTTTCGTTACCAGCGGCATATTCGGATGATCCACGTCATGCGTAGCTGTGCAAAGAAACGCCCGCTGACTCACCGTGGCATGTGACCCGATCGAAATGGTATCCACGCAATACAGATCCACCCCGTGACTGACCGTCGCATAATCCCCAAGCGCCAGGTTCCACGGCGCCCAGATCTTTACCGACGGCATCACCTGCACCCCCTTGCCAACCCTGGCCCCGAACAGGCGCAACAAAGCCCGCCGTGGCGTATGCCAGAACCAAGGCGAAGGCCGGAAGAATAGCAACCAAACTACCTGCCACAAAAGGCGAGCCAATTTGTCACCCCGTGAATGCGGACTCGGACAAACCGCCCGATCCGTCCTCACCCCTGATGTCAAAGTACTTTCATGCATACGCAACCTTTGGGGAAATGCTAAAAAACTGAAACGTTAAAATACTGAAAACAGAAGGAACCACGGAACACGCGGAATTACGCAGAAGGAAAAGAGAGTGAACCGCGAGCAAGGCGAGCAACAGGCTGCCGAACAGGCAGCAAGGAGCAAAGCGACTGGCAATTTTACGAATTCCACGAATTCGAATACAGTGATAACGATGCAACGGGAATTCGCTCAATTAGAAAAATTCGCGGTTAATCTTCTCCTTTACAGCTTTTCAGCATGTGTTCCAAGCATTTCAAGCAAAGGGCGTACGGTCTTCTGATATTCAAACCGCAACGCATTTTGCCTGGCTGCCAACGACAATTTTTTCCAATAGGATTCATCCGTCAAAAGCCGGCAGAGAAGCCCGGCTGCACCCTGCGAATCACCGGCAGCCACATAAACACCCCCGGTCCCGCAGACCTCTGATGCTGCACTGCCACGGGCAGCCACAACAGGGGTGCCCATTCTTTGCGCCTCTACCGACGGGATCCCGAATGACTCGCTTCGACTCAACAAGCAATATACCCTGGCCCGCCGATAAGCATCCAGCAATGCCGAACGGGACAAAAACCCATCCATGGCAACAGCTTCAACAAGCCCAAGCTCTTCGACAAGCTCTTCCATTCTGGCACGATACCGCACATCACTCCAGCGGCCAACCAGCCGTAGCGTCGCGGGAACTTTATATTCATTCCGGAGAATCTGTAACGCCAGAAGGAGCGTCTCGATATCCTTATGCGCAGCCATGTGGGACACACACAGGATTTGCCGGGCATCCCGCTCCACTTCTTCATTCCACATTTCATCCATCTGGGCCAATTCATTCGTTGGCAATGCCGGATAAACAATGGCACCGCACTTCTCGGATTTTCCGCCTGCATTTGCACGGTAGAGGCCCCGCATGTGAATAGAACCATAGCCAATACCATCGGCATGCTTCAACGCTTGACGATAAACTCGACGCTGCAACATGGCCTTCACCTGTCCGGAAATGCCCCGTGGCCCGGTTGCAACCATTGCCCAGGGATTCAGTGCCAGCGTATACTGAAGGCACGACAGTCCCGGCACCCATCCCCCGGACGGGGAAAGACATAAATCCGCGCCTACCTGCTTAACCCGGCATTGCAAATATAACCGTTCGTAACAAGCCCGCCCTAACCAGTTTCGCGAGATCCCAGGCGCAAAATGAAAGCTCACACGCAACCGCAAAGCCGCATCGAGCTGGGAACGCATATGATCCACAATATCGCGGTTGCCATCATGAAGCAGCACGCAAAGCCGGTACTGATCCGGCGATTGACGTAGGAACTCAAGCAGCAAGCCACATAAGACTTGACGTCCACTCTCATTCGTCGTGCTCAGCGCATTGACCAGGATCTTCATTGCTTTACCTGATTCTGCACCTGCCTGTAACACTGCATCAGATCACATCCGAATCGTTCCATTGTGTAAGCCGCCGCCGTCTTACGCCCTCGATCACACATCCGCGCTCTCAGTTCATGATTCGTCAATAAAGCCCGGCAATGCCCAGCCAGTGCATCCACATCCTCGGGAGCAGCCATAAGCGCGGCCTCACCCGCAACTTCAGGAAGCGAGGCCACATTGGAGCAAACCACCGGACACCCTGCCGCCATCGCTTCGGCGATCGGCATCCCGAACCCCTCATACAAACTAGGGAACAGGAATAACGCGGCACGTCGGTAGAGTGCCCCCAGCTGCGCATCGCTTACAGCCGTCAAGAAGCGCACGCGCGGAATATCTTGCGCCAAACGCCTGAGATCAATAGACGGCGGCGGCCCCGCCATGATCAATTCCAGATCGGGCAAGTCAGCCAGCCGCGCAAAGATGTTTATCACGCCTGCCCGGTTCTTGTAGCAGGCATTATTACCGATATGCAGGACAAAACGTTGTGGCAACGGGTCGATGCCTGCGGCGTCCACAGGTAGTGGGCGAACAGCATGCGGGATCACAACCACATCACGCCGCCCGGTCCATGTCGCGACATCCTGCCGCGTATGCTCCGAGACCGCAGTGACTCCGGCCGCATGGCGTAAGTCCTCAACCGACCGCCGGATCAACCAGGCGGCAGGCACGCTCGGCTGCCCCGGAAGCTGTCTCTTCAATTGCAGCCATGGGATCAAATCATGCACCGTAACCACCGTGCGACCAAGATAGTGCTGCGGCATGAAGGCCAGCATGGATCCATCGAGCAAATGGAAAAGATCACCAGACTGGCACCCTAATACCCGTCTCGCATTCATCAAACGCCACAAATGGTCATGCCACATGGATCGGGATCGCGGCGGAAACAGATCACAGGTCCTGACCTCGAAGTCATCTGTATTACGCAAGGCGGCCTCCACCATCCGAGCATATCCAGCCATGCTACCCTTGGCATCCGGCGAACACGTACGAACTAAAACAACAACCGACTTCATAAACAAACCTTAAAACAGTGCACCAGAAATTAGCTTAATTCGCATAATTAGCGGTTAACTCTCTCCCTCTTTCAGTATTTCAGATTTTTCTTCCTGCATTCTTGCCCCGGACAACAGCGAGCCTGCCAGGAACGCGAGGAAGAGGATCACAAACGGGGCGCCATAAATCTGGCCTGAGACGACAGATGACGCCAAGTTCGCCATAAATAACGCGAAGACCCCCGCAAAGCGATAAATCGCATCACTCCCGGCCTGCAAACGGACAACATCAAACGCCGTGCGAAAGATGGCGTAGCCCAGCAAAAGAAACAGGATGGCACCGGGAATCCCCAGTTCGGCCACCAATTTGCTTGGCCCGCTTTCCTGCCAGATGCGAGGTTTTTCGGCATTGATGTTATGAACACCCTGCTGGGACATTCCGAGTCCATACCCAAGAATCCCGGCCTGCCGGACGGTAACCACAACCGCGTCAAGGCCATGCCCCACAACCTGGTCACCCACTTCATCAAGTGCCGTAAGGTAGAACCGATTGAACGGATTGTAACTATAGATGCGTGCCACCATATTCCATCCGACACCTGCCACCAGGATAACCAAGGCGATCATGGAAAAAAGCCGGCGCGTACCGCGGAGTTGGAAAACCAGCCAGAGATAGCAGCCGACAAAGACCGGAACCATTGAAATCATCTTACGGCGCCCGCAGACCCATAGGCTAAGCAATCCCCACACCGCGATCGCCGCCCAGAACCACCGCCATTTGCCATGACTGCGCATCGCCAGGATAAAGGCAAACATGAAGACCGTGGTCGCATGCCACCCCATCACATCCGGCCCGCGGAAGAAACCAGCCAGCATATAGACGGCTTCCCCCGTGCGATAGGTCACCCATACATGATCGAGTGCCGCCGTGCCGATCAGGGCCGTCCGTTGTGCCCAGCCGAAATACTCAAGAACCCCACCCGTCAGGACTAATCCGGCGGTCAATGCGTATAGGGCCAGGAACTGATCAAACTGACCGATATCCCTCCATCCTCCCCACCCCGCCAGGAGCATGGCGAAACCGGCGGCATAGACAAACGCCCCCAGTAACGTGATCTGCCAGGTACCACGCCCATAGGTTAGCGAAATCATGGCCGGAATCACGAGATAGAGTCCGAACCACGAAAAACGGCGCGACAGGACCGGGAAGCTGGCGAGAAAACGCGAAGCCAGCCCCCGCTGGTCAAGCAAAACATTCGTGGCCAGCCCCAGCCATATAGGGATCGTGGACATCGTCAGGAACGCTGGCGTGCCGGGCAAGACCTTGCGAATGGGATCCTGTAGAAGCCCGATAATTATCGCACCCCAGAGTCCCCAGCGCCAGTTCCGTAGGGCAAGCAGGGAGCAGAAGCCTATAACGCCTAGAAATAATAAAAGCATGGTGGTAAAAGTTGAAACGCTGAAACGCTGAGATTGAGGGCGGGGAACCGCAGAATACACAGAATGACACAGAAAATGACTGATACGCTCTGCTAGATTTCTCTTTAAACCTTCCTCGCGACAAGGATCATCGACTTCCAGAGCAACGGTAACCGACCGGCACCATGAAAAGAGATTACCACAAAACCATTTTTCTCGAGCAAATGCGTTAACGTCTTTCTGGACCAGAATTTAATGTGGCCACCCTCCCAAAGGGGCGTATGATGAGCATCCCAGCCATTGAACAACGAAACGGCCAAATTCTTGAGGAAACCGTGATATGGCGTGAAAATGATCAAAAGCCCGGAAGGACGCAATATGCTGGAAGCAAAACAGGGAAGTGCCTGCAGACTGTACAAATGTTCGACGACTTCCGTGCTTACAACCGCGTCAAAATCCCGATCAGGTAGTCTTTCAGTATCATCATACACACTCATCTCATAAAACTTCGCGCTGGGCAGCAGATTTCTGGCTGCCGCAATTCCCGTCTTGCTCGAATCAACCCCTGTCACTTGCAATCAGGCATCCGCCAGTTCCCGGCACAACGCCCCATTGCCGCATCCCAGATCCAAAACACGTTGAACCCCATAACCACGACACAACCTAACCACAATCAGGTTAATGTAACTGTTATTGCATGCAGCAACAGCACCATGTCGATATTCAGACTCTTTCTCTGTATTGATGCGACTCCCTCTCCATCCATAATTCGATCAATTAGAACAATTCGCGGTAAAATTGTATTGTATCATCAGCACTTTTGAACTGCGTTTACAATACCTTCCGCCGCCACCTGCATACTGAACTTTTCTATGTGCTTGACGGCTTTATCGCCCTGTTCGACTGTCAACTTTGGATTTTCCACATACCGCTGCATCACCAAGGAAAGAGCCTCGCTATCCCCAACGTCAAACGCAAAGCCCGTTACACCTTCTATAATCAGATCCTCGCAACTGCCTGCTGCCCGTGAAACAATGGCAGGCCTGCCCGATGCCATCGCCTCATTCACCACAAGGCCCCAGGTTTCCCCGGCATCCGATGCCAATACTAGGACATCCGCCGCCGCATAGGCATCTGGCAAACGAGACTGGTTCAGAAAGCCTGCGAACCGAACGGGAAGATCATGAGCAGTGGCAAAGGCTTCGCATTCCCCCCGCAGCGGCCCATCGCCAACGACAAGGAGAAACGCGTTGGAATGTTCTTGGTTCTTGGTTCTTGGCTCTTGGCTTGCTTTATTAACGAAGCACGAAGGACGAAGCACGACTTCGCGCAGTGCGTGAAGTATATCCAGCGGATGTTTCTTTTGCTCCAATTTACCGCAGAAGAGAAAGACCACCGCATCCTTTGGAATACCGAAACGGACGCGCAGTTCGGGGCGCCGGCCAGAACGTTTGGCCGCCTCCGCTGCGAACCAATCGTTATCCACGCAGTAGGGGGCCGGATATATCCGGTCTTCGAGGCAATGATGAGAACGATAGAAATCGCAATTGGCTTTGCCGATTGCTAGATAAGCGCTGTACTGCGAGAGCAGCATCCGGTGCAGCGCATGCTTCCACCAGGCGCGGGGCCGCAGCAGGTTGGCCTCCCCGCGCACCATGCAAGGAATACCCAGCCGCCGACACGCCCACAACGTTTGCAGACAGCTCTTGACCACCCAGCCATTCACCAGCACCGCATCCGGGCGTTCGCGCTTCAGGACATCATGGATGCCCGGCGTATCGGAGCCTGTAAAACGATTCACCACCGGACACCGCGCCACGTTATCCAGCAATTCATAGGGATATCCTTCCAATAAAGGCACATCCCACGCAAACGAAACCCCGAAACCTGTACCCTGCTGCGCCGCATCAGGGATCATGGCATAAAGCACCTTGAAATCCAGATCCGGCATTTGCGCCAGCAACCGGAACAACGGTGCCTTGTACTGGATCGGATGCGTCTCCACCGCTATCAACTTATGCTTCACTAAAATACCCGGCATTTAAAACAAGAGGGTTAGCCGCTAATTAAGAGTTAACCACAGAATACACAGAATGACACAGAAAGAGATTTATTAACCGCGATTTTTGCTAATTTCATTGGACTTCCTTTGCATTTCAATTCGCATAATTCGATCAATTCGCGGTTAAACTCTCCCCCCGCTTTTGAATCACCAATGGACCTGTTCGAACAAGCAAACCTTGTATCCAGCGAGGATGTGAAAGCACACGGTCCCCCCTGGACCGGAACCAGAGAATAGCCTCAAAAGGATCCATACTGTGCCGGGCATCTGCATCGGTTATCCGGTACTCGGAATAGTTGGGCTGCAGCGAGCCACATCGGAAGGCGGTTGGGGAACGACATGCTAGATAATGGAAAAAGCGAAACAATCGAACAGGTATCAGCCATATCGAACGAAAGAGAACAGAATCGCGTACGGGGATAAGCATTTTCAGGAACCGTTCCCGCCACCCTAGATCGTCATACGGCTTCCAGGCATAATCACGCGAAGCCCACGGGCGACATTGCCAGGCGGGTGCCAAAAACAACATTCCTCCCGGTTTTAAAACCCGCCGCATCTCGGAAAGGGCCTGATCCGGACTCTCCACATGCTCCAGTACCGCATAGCTCCAGATCCCGTCAAAAGAGCGATCTTCAAAAGGTAACGATTCTGCATGTGCGCAAAAGAACGGTTTATGCAAATATGATTCGACCGTCGAGGCAAGATCCAATCCCGTATAATCATCAACAAGATCTTGCAGCAAACCACGACCACACCCCACTTCGAGCCACTTCCCGTTTTGACAGCCGTATTGAACCAAGAGATTGAGAAGCGTGGAATAAAAGGGATGCCGACTCGGTTCTGCATAAGCGGCATAGTGACTGCCGTCATACTGATCATCATAAAAGTCTTTTTCCTTATCAAGTGATGGCAATCTGTTTAAAACTGATCGGTTAAGACGATAAGCCTTGCATATCGCCCGAAGCTCCCCCGTAAACTTCAACGGGATCCACCAGGGGTGGCGCAAATGGAACTTCGTGCAGACCTCGCGGAAAGGACGCCTAATTACGTACGACAGCCGCTCCCACCCCTTGCCCTGCTTAATCGCATAATAATAGTCACCAATACCGTGCAGCGGTGATCCACTCGTCAGATGAGAGCCCAGCGTTCGCGTACCGCCGCGAGGAGCGCGCAGATGCTGGATCGAGGCGTTTGGCTCGAACCGGATATTGCCACCCTGGGCAATGATGCGCTTGGCAATTTCCGTTTCAAAGCGATACGAGACTGGTGGAATAAAGTTCTCATCGAAGCCGCCAAGCGCCAGCGCTTTGTCGCGACTTACCGAAAGATTTCCCGCCATCACATTCTCAACCCAGGCCGGCTCAGAGCTGTTGAATCGAAAGTCCAGATCCCGCCGGAAGAAGGGCTGAGGGAGGAAGCCTGAAAGCTGAGATTCTATGTCCTGTAGTCTGCATTTATCCACCTGCCATCTGACTTCGCATCTCTGATCTCTGCCATCCGTCTTCCGTCTTCTATCGTCGATTTCCTTTTCTGTGTTTTTCTGTGTCTTCTGCTGTTCCGTTTCAGGTTTCAGCTTTCCGCCTTCATCCCTCTTCCCCACGTCTTCCGGCTGCAAGACGCGCCCCACCACCGCCCATGCGTCTGGATACTCCACATACGCCTGCCGGTGCGCCGCCACCAAGCCCTCTGCTGGCACGATATCGTCATCCAGGAAAAGGACGATATCGCCCCTGGCCTCCCGCAGGCCCCGGTTCATTGCCCCGACCACACCCGGCGGCTGATGCCGGATCCAGCGGATATCGCCCGCCCGATCCCACCCCATGAGCCGCTCCGTGGTCTTCGCCTCATGCTCCAATGTCTGATCAATCACCAGCAATTCATCCGCAGGCATGGCAAGTGCCAGCAGCGACGCGACCGTGTCGCACAGAACACCGTCACGGCCATACGTGGGGATCACGATTGAGATTGCGAATGGCATGAAAAAACCGCAGAGTAAATGCTGAAACACTAGCCAAAAATATTTGAAATTAGTTTCCGTGTGAAGCGGTGTTTTGCTGTTTAGCGTTTTCTGTGGTGCGAGTGTTCAGGTGTTCAGCGTTCAGCGTTCAGGAATTTGGCCATCGCCGTTCTGATGGCGGCAAGTGCATTTCCAGGGACTTTTCGAGGCCGT
>CAZOXS010000182.1:0-3943 GCA_964583785.1 uncultured Victivallales bacterium | reverse complement strand
AACGGCGACGAGAGCGGACAACGAGTGGGAATTTGAATCGTTCACCGCTCTCGTCGCCGCTCTCGTTCACCGAAATAGTGCAGGCCAAATGGCCAACTTATAGGCAACTCAGGCAAACACCCCTATAACTGACCCATTACTCCAATTGGCACTTGCGCATAATCCGCCTTCCATATAAGTTACCAGCCTATGAAAATTGCCATCGATATCCAGTCTGCCGTGACCCAGAAAGCCGGCGTGGGTCGCTATACACGCGAGTTGATCGACCACCTCGCGGGGATCATGGCGCCAGACCTGCTCGCGCCGGTCTATTTCGATTTCAAGCACGATGCCGAGCCGATCACGATCCCCGGTGCCGAGACGCGGGCGATTCGTTGGGTTCCGGGCCGCGTGGCCCAACTGGCCTGGAACACCCTGCGGTTCCCCCCCTACAACTGGTTCGCCGGCCGGGCCGACCTTTATCATTTCCCCAATTTCATTATTCCGCCGCTTACCCGTGGCAAGGCCGTTGTCACGATTCATGACCTGGCCTTCATGCGATACCCGCAGTTCGCCGAGACACGCAACGTCAGCTATCTCAACAAGCATATCCGCCGTACCGCCACCCGGGCGGATGCCATCATCACCGTCTCGCACTTCAGCGCCCAGGAGGTCTGCACCTACCTTAACGTCCCGTCGGAGCGGGTTTTCCCCATCCACCACGGTATCGATCCGCGATTCCGCCGTCCTGAACCCGAGGCCATGCGCGCCACGCTGGCGGGCATCGGTCTCGACCGCCCGTACCTGCTGACCGTCGGCACGGTCGAACCGCGCAAGAACATCCCGCACCTGGTACGCGTGTTCGAGGTGCTGACCGACTTTGATGGCGACCTCGTCATCGCCGGCGGCATGGGCTGGAAGACCCAGCCGATCCTCGATTGCATCCGCCAGTCGCCGCGCGCCGCCTCGATCAAGTGTCTCGGGTTCACGAACGACGAGACCCTGCCGGCCCTCTATGCCGGTGCGGAGATGTTCCTGCTGAGTTCCTTCTACGAGGGGTTCGGATTCCCGCCCGTCGAGGCCATGGCCTGCGGTTCGCCGGTGGTCTCCAGTACCGGCGGCTCACTCGAGGAAGTGCTCGGTGACGCGGCCGTGCTGCTTCCGCACTACGATATCGACGGTTGGCTCACGGCCATCCGTCGTGTGCTGCAGGACCGCGCGTATCGCGAAGACCTGATCGGGAAGGGGTTCCGCCAGGCCGCCTCCTACACCTGGGAGAAAACCGCCCGCCAAACGTTGGACGTCTTCAGGCAGGTCGCGTCATGAACATCGCCATCGACGCCAGATGGATCTTTCCCCACATTTCCGGTATCGGCAATTATACCCGCCAGTTGCTGGCCCAATACGCGCGCATGAAGACGCCGCACCGCATTACCGCGATCTTCAACGACCCCGCCCTCGAGGCCCGGACCCGAGCCGAAACGGGGATGGACCGCGCCGCGCATATGCGCAGTCTGCTTTTCCCCGCCGGCGTGTTCGACCTCCGCAGCCAGCTCGGGCTGCCACGCCTGCTCAAGCAGGAACAGATCCGTGTCTTCCATTCACCGAACTACATGATCCCGTTCCTGGCCTTCTCGCGCCGCGCCGACGGGGCTGTCCGCGCGGTCACCACCATCCACGACCTGATCCCGCTGCGGTTTCCCGATCACGCCCCGAAATCGAAGAAGGCCCGGATGATGCCGGTATTCCGCGCCCTGCTGCGCGAGGCCGCTCGCCGCTCCACCTGCATCCTGACCGTCAGCAACACCTCACGCCGCGACATCATCGAACTGCTCAACGCCCCGCCGCTGCGCGTCCGCTCGGTCTATAACGGCGTGGCCGACGTGTTCCTACAGGCCGGACAGGCGCCCGCAGCACCAACGGCGGCGGACGCGCCCGGACAGCGAACGCTGCTCTATGTCGGCCGGGCCGATCCCTATAAGAACATCGCCACCTTGTTGCAGGCACTGGCTCGCTTGCGTCGCGACGAGCGGATGGACGTGAAGCTGTGCATCGCTGGTTCGCCCGATCCGCGCTATCCCGAACCGGCCGCCCTGGCCGGGAAGCTGGGGATTGCGGAGGCCGTCGAGTGGACCGGCTACCTTTCCGACGAGGCCCTTGTGGCCGCCTATCGCCGCGCGGACCTGCTGGTACACCCGTCCCGCTACGAGGGCTTCGGCCTCCAGATTCTCGAAGCCATGGCCTGTGGTACCCCCGTGCTCAGCAGTAACGCCGGTTCGCTGCCCGAGGTCGTCGGCGATGCGGGGCGCATGGTTGGCCCCGATGACACCGATGCGTTCGTGCGCGAGATCAAGGCGGTCCTGACCACCCCCGCGCTCGCCGCGCAGATGCGTGAAGCCGGCTTTGCCCAGGCGGCCCGGTTTCCCTGGGCCGAAACCGCCCGCCAGACGCTCGACGCCTGTATCGCGGCCGGAAGCGGCGCGGAGGTGCCCGCATGACACCCGCGCCCGACAATCACTCGCCCGCCGTCTGGCCCACGGTCAGTACCGCGCTCTGTCATGACTGGCTCACCGGTATGCGCGGCGGCGAGCGCGTGCTCGAGATCCTGTGCGACGGTTTTCCTGCCGCTCCGATCTACACCCTGCTGGCCAACCGCAGTTCCGTCTCTCACACCATCAATAGCCACCCGATCCATACCTCCTGCCTGCAGCACATTCCCGCCATCGATAAGATCTACCGCGCGTTCCTGCCTGTGCTGCCTGCCGCCATCCGCACCCTGCATCCGCCCGAGACCGAACTGATGATCAGCACCAGCTCCTGCGTGGCCAAGAGCATCATCACCCCGCCCGGCACGCGTCATCTCTGCTACTGCTTCACCCCCATGCGCTATGCCTGGACCTTTTACGAGGAATACTTCGGTGGCAGCCGGCTCAAGGGGCTGGCCGCCCGCCCATTGCTGGCCGCCCTGCGCCGCTGGGACCGCCGCACCGCCAGTCGCATCGACCGCTTCGTCGCCATCAGTCACCATGTCCGCCGCCGTATCGAGACCTTCTACGGGCGACAGGCCGATGTCGTCTACCCGCCGGTGGATACCCACCGCTGCACCCCCGGCAATACCCCCGGGGCTCGCGATTTCGACCTGATCGTCTCGGCCATGGTGCCATACAAACGCATCGACCTGGCGATCGATGCCTACAACACGCTCGGCTTCCCGCTGCGGATTGTCGGGGTCGGCGGACGGCGTGCCGAACTCGAGGCTCGTGCCAAATCGAACATCACGTTCGAAGGATGGAAGAGCGACGACGAGGTGCTCGCCCTTTATCGCGATTGCCGCCTGCTCGTCTTTCCCGGCGAGGAGGACTTCGGCATCGTTCCGCTCGAGGCGCAGGCCTGCGGCAAACCGGTGGTCGCCTATGGCCAGGGCGGGGCGCTTGAAACCATCCGGGATGGCGTATCGGGGCTTTTTTTCGACCGCCAGACACCCGAGGCCCTCGCTGCCGCCGTCACCCTCGCCGCCGCGCGCCCGTGGGATGCCGCCGCCATCCGCCGCCACGCCGAAGCCTTCGGTACCGACGCCTTCATCCGCGGTCTCGCCGCCGCTATCCAGCGCTGCCTGAACCAACGTCCAGCATAGCCCCGGCGGAGCCCAGATGATGTATGGGGGGGCGCCTTGTGAAAGTATAATGCTTCAGCTCCGAACCAACGGAACGTCTGGCATATCCACCCCGCCCTTGTTTTCCAAGGCCGTACCATGCCGCCGCCAAACACGATGCGCGGGATATTCGCTCGGATGCCTGTAAGTGTCACCGATTATTCCTGAAATGTAATGGGTCAGTTTTAGGGGGGTGCCACAGTTACCTATGGTTATGCGTTCTTTCAGCCTTGCTGGTTATTGGCCCTTGCGAGGAGCCTAGCCGGCCGGGTCTCCTGGTCTGGCCAGCAGGTGTTCGGCGACGTCGAGCAA
>CAZOXS010000181.1:0-3531 GCA_964583785.1 uncultured Victivallales bacterium | reverse complement strand
TCTGGTAGCTCTGGGTGTCGTGCTTACCGGTCATCCGGTCAGTCAGCGCATTCGCCGCCGTATATTGCTTGTCGCGCAGCAGACGGCGCACCTCGCCGAGATGCTCGCGCACGGCATAGCCGTCCTCGTCGCCGGGACGTCCCGACCAGAGGGTATCCTCGTTGAGCTCGAGGCGCTCCTGCCCGACGCCACCGAAGACCATCGCCCCGATACGCCCATTGCCCAGCGGCAGCGCCTCATGCCAATCCTGCGCCGCCTGCCGATACCACAATTTCTGGTTCTGATTTCTCATGAACTTCCTTTAACTTCACCTAACATCATAATATGTTTTGGCTTTGTCTCTCTTTGGACACGACTCCTGTCTGCCATTTTCGGTTTACGATGACGGGCATAAGCATGTAGGTCGTGGCGCCCTCGCCCGACCACCGAGCATACGCCGCCCGACAGCCAATCAACCGCTGCCCGGCAGCCAACGCTGCTTATGCTCCGTGCTTATGCCCGGCAGGACAGGCGATGGCGCCAGTCCTACGATGTCTATGCAATCCGCTCCGGTTGGGCGGCGCAACTGGGCTACACAAATGTATCGACCAGACTCCTCACTTTCAAGGCCTGTTCAAACGTCTTTTTCTCCATTGGTCCGGCGGGCGTCACGGTCACGGCAACCGTGCGTCCCGGCCGCAGGTGTACGAAGTTGTCGCTGTAGCGTGCATCCACGCCCGCCAGTTCCAGCCAGCACCATAGCGCGGGGCGCTTGGCCTTCAGGCTCACGCGGAAACTGCCGTCCTTGTTGGCCGTCGTCGCCACCGTCAGCCCCGGATCCCGCGCCAACTCGATATGCTTCGGTCGCCCGAAGGTCACCATGTTGGTCGACAAGGGCTCGCCCTTGACATCCAGTTCCAGCCACACGATCAGGTCGCGCGGCCCCTTCTCATTGAGCAGCGAGTTCAGGTTGAGTGTGATCGCCTGGCGGTCGCCATTGACCGGCGTGCGCACCGCCTTCGCGCCGTCAAGCAGCTTGCGGCCCGCCGCGTCGGTCACCACCCAGCCCAGCGTCCCGGACGCCGCCTTCAGGCGATCACTGGTGATGTGCACCTCGACCGTGCCGGCCGTGGCATCCTCCAGTCCGCTGACCAGTACCGGCGCGAAGAAATGCCGCGCCATGTAATGCAACGCCTTCCAGCGGCCGTGATAGTCGATCGAAGCCCAGCTTGCCACCGGCCACACATCGTTGAGCTGCCAGTAGAGCGTGCCCATACCGCGCGGCATGCTGCGGCGCCAGTGTTCACAGGCATACTTGATGGCCATCCCCTGCAGGATCTGCGAGGTCCAGAGCGTCATTTCGAACGACCCCGGCAGCCTGAACCAGTCGAGCATATACTGCATGATCGTGGTATTCCCGATACCGGAGCGCTGGTGGTGCTCAATCACCGCCGTGGTGACGTTGCGATCCTGCGGTTCCGTGTAGCCGAAAACGGTCTTAGGCTCCGGGAACGACTGGAAGCCGAACTCGCTGTTGAAGCGGTGCCCACAGGTCCGGTACCACTCGAAGGGTTTTTTTCCATGCCAGACATCCCACAGATGCGCATCACCGCATTCGGGATTGTTATAATTGGCCCGGTCGCCATGCGGGGAATGCGGGCTACAGGGCCAGTAGTCTGTCGACGGATCGAGCTCACGCACGACATCACCAAGCAGCTTATCAAAGAGCACACCGTACTCCTTGAAACCGATATGCCTGACTGTCGGCTCATGCCGCACCGCCTGCTGCTCCATCTCGTTGTTGCCGCACCAGAGCGCGAGGCTGGGATGGTGCCGCAGGCGCCGTACGTTGTCGCGCGCCTCGGCCTCGACATTCTTGAGGAACGCCTTGTCCCAGACGGGATAAGCCATACAGGCGAACATGAAATCCTGCCAGACGCAGATACCCAGCTCGTCACAGAGGTCATAGAAGCAGTCATCCTCGTAGATGCCCCCACCCCAGACGCGCAGCATGTTCATGTTGGCCGCCGCCGAATCGGCGATCAACCGGCGATAGTCCGCCGGGGTACGGCGCCCCAGCAGGGCATCGGCCGGGATCCAGTTGGCCCCCTTGGCAAAGAATGGGATACCATTGACCACAAACTGGAAGGCTTCGCCCCATTGGTCCGCATGGCGATCCAGCCGCAGGGTACGCAAGCCAATACGCCGCGACTGCGTATCGAGCACCGCGCCCTCGGCAGAAAGGACCTCGACGACAACATTATAAAGCGGCTGATCACCAATGCCATTCGGCCACCATAGGCGCGGCTTGGCAATCGGCAGTTCCACGCGCACAGCCTTGCCACGCAAAGCGATCTGCTGCTCCGCCATCACAAGATCGATGTCACAGAGCGCAACCCGTACAGTCACCGCCTGCCGTTGCGTACGCGACACGCGACACGCGACCCCCAACGTGACCTTGCCCTTTTCATGCGCTTGTTCGATGGCCACGTCCTCGATGCGCGCCACGCTGTAGGCGACGATCCGGATCGCACGCCAGATCCCGCTTGTCGCCAGGATCGGACCCCAGTCCCACCCGAAGTTGCACGCCTCCTTGCGCACAAAAGCAGGATAGGCGTCCGGATGTGACTCGCTGACTCGGGAATAGAGTGCGCGTTTCTTGAAACAGCTGCGGGTATAATCGTTGACCGAACGAAAACGCACCCGGATGGTATTCTTCCCCGCCTTGAGCAGCGGTTTGATATCCCATTCGTACTTACGGTGCATATTGTCGGTTGATGCAACGGCCGTGCCGTTGATCTCCACATCGGCAAAGGTGTCGAAGCCGTCGCACTGCAGCAGGATTCGTCCCTCCGCGAGCATGGCTGCCGACACCTTGAAATCCCGCGCATAATCCCAGTCCGCCTCGCCAACCCACTGAACCTGCTTCTCGTTCTCGCGGTCGTACGGGTTAGGCACCATTTTTGCCCGCACCAGCTCCGTCATCACATCACCCGGAACATTGGCCGTCAGGGAGACATTCCCCTTCACCTGCGTCAGTTTCCATTTTCCATTCAGGTCCAATATTTGCATCGTATGCCTATCCTTCTGTTATTGCCGCCCATTATAAAAGCCGTGCGGCGAGCCCGCCGATGACTTTAATGTTTTTAAGCCAATTTCGATTTGCGTGCATCAGCATGTAGGTCGTGGCGCCATCGCCCGACCGCCGAGCATAAGCCGCCCGATCGCCAACAGACCCTGTACCGGCTGCCAACGGTGCTTATGCTCGGATGGGCAGGCGATGGCGCCTGCCCTACGTTGCGTTTGCTCCCCACACCCATCCAAATCGTTTCAAACCCGTTTTGCCCTCCCAATTGGTGGCGAGCCTACCCGTTACGCATTTTTTCACAGTAGTATTTCACCAGATCCCACTCTGCGCCCGGCGGCAAGCGGTGGTCCGGGCACGGGATATACCCGCCCAGATCGATCAATTCCCGCAAACGGGCCACTTCCGCGTCCACCGCCGCCCGATCGCGCGCGAAGACATTCTTGTTCATGCCGCCGACCCCGCGC
>CAZOXS010000180.1:0-10528 GCA_964583785.1 uncultured Victivallales bacterium | reverse complement strand
CTGCACACGGAAACAAATTTCAAATATTTTTGGCTAGACATTGGACATTAGACTTTTTTGATCTGTAGCCGGGGTCGGTGACCCTGTCGGCGAGGCCTTGGAGGGCCGGGTTCCACCCCGGCCGCAGCGTTGTAAGTGTATGTGGGTGGGTGCGTTTGTGGGTTTGTGAGTGTGTGGGGTAGTGAGTGTGTGGGGTAGTGCGTTAGTGAGTGTGTGGGGTAGTGCGTTTGTAAGGGCGGCCAAGATGATGCAGGGAGAAACTTGGGCGTCATGGTGCATCGGGGCGGGAGAAGATTAGGGCGAAAGATTAAGGCAAAAGATCAGGGGTGGAGCATAAGCAACCTTTATCTTTCGCCCTAATCTTTCGCCTAAATCTGACTTCAAACGTTGAGGTTACAGGGAGTGCAAAATGGCAATCAACAGCATGACCGGGTTCGGGCGGGGCGAGGCGGAAGCGGGTGGCGTGCGGGTCTGCGTGGAGCTGATCACCGTCAACCGCAAGCAGTTCGATCTGCGACTGAACATGCCGCGCGCCCTGGCGGCACTGGAACCGCGTGCCCAGAAGCTCATCGGCACAGCGATCCAGCGCGGCAGCGTCACGGCCAATGTCAACGTGACCTGGAGCGACAGCGCCCGGCGCGGAACCGTCCGGCTGGATCTGGAGCGGGCCGCCGGCTATGTCGAGGCGTTGCGGGCCGCGGGCAAGGCACTGCAGCTGACCGGGGATATCCCCGTCGAGGCGCTGCTGCGCCTGCCGGACGTGATGGTCTGCGAGGATGTCACCCAGGACAGCGAACGCGTCTGGCCGGTTTTGCAATCGGCACTCAAGCAGGCGCTCGGGCAGCTCCAGCAGATGCGCTCGGCCGAGGGACGCGCCCTGGGCGTGGATCTCCGCAAGCGGTTCGCGCGCCTGCGGAAGCTGGCGGCGCAGGTATCGAAACGGGCACCGGTGGTGGTACGGGCGTATCGCCAGGCGCTGGATGCACGGATCGCGGCAATGAAACTGGTAGACGGGCCTCCCTCCGAGCAGATCGCCAGGGAGGTCGCGTTGTTTGCCGACCGCTGCGATATTTCCGAGGAGCTGGTGAGGCTGGACAGTCATTTCGACCAGGTGGATATCCTGGTCGAAAAGACCGAACCGGTTGGACGTGCTTTTGATTTCTTGTGCCAGGAGATCCTGCGCGAGATCAACACGATCGGCTCGAAGGCCAACGACGCGCGGCTTGCGCAACTGGTCATCCAGATGAAGTCGGAGCAGGAATGCATCCGCGAGCAGGTTCAGAATGTCGAGTGAGTTATGCTGCCCCCGGATGAACCAGCCACTACCGGATGACTGGCAGGCCGTAGAGGCGGCCTTTGCCGATGCGGATGCCGTCGCCATGCACCAGGGCTGGCGCACGGAACCGGAGCCGGGGCTGCGCCCAGCGTCAGTGCGTTGCGGCTGGACGGCAGAGGCGTTGCTGGTATTTGCCGTGCTGGATGATGACGATATTTTCAATCCGGTGGAAGACTTCAACACGCCAGCTTTCCAGCATGGCGATGTGTTCGAGATGTTCCTTCGTCCGGCTGGTCAGGCGGCGTACTACGAGTTCCATGTCAGCCCGCGCAACCAGCGGTTTCAATTGCGAATTCCATCGGCAGCGGCCTTTGCCGCGCCGAAACCGGCAGCCGGTGTGCCGCCGGCATGGCTGGTGCGGGACTGGCAGATCGGAAGCCGGGTACAGGTGGATGCGGCCAAGGGTCGCTGGCGGGTGCTGGCGACGATCCCGCTGGCACGAGTGGCGGAAAACGGCCTGCCGGTGGCGGGCAAGGCGTGGCGATTCTCGTTCAGCCGTTACGATTACACACAGGGACAGGCCGCCCCGGTCCTGTCCTCGACCTCGCCGCACCGGCAGCCCAGCTTCCACCGACAGCAGGAATGGGGGACACTGAGTTTTGACAGGATAACAGGATTTTCAGGATAGGAATGTGGCTACGGCATGAAACATACGGAACTGACAGAGAAAATTATCGGGTGTGCCTATCGGGTTTACAACACCATGGGGTTTGGTTTTTTAGAGTCCGTTTACGAAAAATGCCTTTTAATAGAGCTGAAAGCCGCAGGTTTAAATGCTGTAGCTCAACAGCCGATTACCGTCATGTATGCTGGGCAGCATGTCGGGAATTTTGTCGCTGATGTTGTTGTTGAAGACGAAATCATATTGGAACTGAAGTCTGTCAAGTGTATCCATCAAGCGCATGAGGTGCAGTTGGTCAATTATTTGGTCGCAACGGGCAAGGATGTTGGACTACTTATCAATTTCGGCGAAAACAAAGTGGATGTTAAACGAAAAATTCGAGATCTGAAGACGTTGAATCAAATCTCTTAATCCAGACAATCCTGTAATCCTGTCTATACTCCGTTCTGTTTTATGACGGGATAACAGGATTTTCAGGATGATGAATCTTATATAGAAATGCTTCGTCTATTTGACCAATCCAGAGAATCCAGTAATCCTGTCCATGTGGGAAATTCAAATGAAGATAATTGCTGATCGGAATATGCCGTATGCCGCCGAGGCGTTCGGGACGCTGGGCGAAACCGTGATTATGGACGGGCGGGCGCTGACAGCCGCCGAGGTCCGCGATGCGGATATTCTGGCGATCCGCTCGACCACCCAGGTCAACGCCGCCCTGCTCGACGGCAGCCGGGTGCGGTTTGTCGGCACCGCCACCATCGGGACGGACCACATGGACATCCCCTATCTCGAATCGCACGGGATCGGCTGGTGTTTCTCGCCGGGCTGCAATGCCAACAGTGTCTCCGAGTATTTCACCGCCGCCCTGTTGCACCTAGCCGTGACGCACGGGTTTTCCCTGGCCGGCAAGACCGTCGGGGTGATCGGGGTCGGCAATGTCGGTAGCCGTGTGGTTGCCAAAGCCCGGGCGCTTGGGATGACGGTGCTGATGAATGATCCGCCGCGCCAGCGCGCGGCACGGGCGGCGGGACATGATGCCGAGGCCGCGGAATTCGTCGACTTGCCGACGCTGCTGGCGGCAGCTGATATTGTGACCGTGCACGTCCCGATGGAAAAGGGCGGTAGCGATCCGACCTTCCACCTGGCCGACGGCACGTTTTTTGCGCGGATGCGGCCAGGCGCGATTTTTATCAATGCCGCCCGCGGCGCGGTGGTCGATTCCCCGGCGCTGCTAGCGGCCATCGATTCCGGGAAGCTGGCCCATGTCGTGCTCGACACCTGGGAGGGCGAGCCCGGCGGGTATCGCGACGACTTGCTCGGGCGGGTGGATATCGCCACGCCCCATATCGCGGGGCATTCCTTCGAAGGCAAGGTCGGCGGCACGGAAATGGTCTACCGCGCCGTCTGCGCGTTCATCGGTCAACCGCCGGTATGGACGGCGGAAGGCAACCTGCCGCCACCGCCCGTGCCGCAGATCAGCCTGGATGCACAGGGATTGGCGACCGAGGCGGTACTGCACGGCATCGTACACCAGGTCTACGACATCATGGGGGACGATGCGCGCATGCGCCAGCGGCCGCCGGAGGTTGCGAAGGCCGCGCATTTCGACCACTTGCGCAAAAACTACCCGATGCGCCGCGAGTTCCGTTTCACGGAAGTGGCCTGCGAGCATGCCACGCCTGAACTGCACGAATCCCTGCCGGCGCTTGGATTCCGGCTGGCCCCGTGATTGACCGCACTCGTAGCTACGCTCGCCAGCATACCCGCCGTAGCGTGCGAAGGCTGGAGCATGGAGGGAAGGTAGCTACGCTCGCCAGAGCGTGGATGGAAGGCGCGAGCGGCCTGGGTGGGCCATCCGCGTTCTGGCGAACGCAAGGTAGGACTGGTGCCCTCGCCTGTCCAGCAGAGCATAAGCAGCGCTGTTAGCCATGCTGCGGTTCATTGGCAGCCGGGCGACTTATGCTCGGTGGTCGGGCAAGGGCGCCACGACCTACATACTTATGCTCGGAAATCGGTGAACGAGAACGGCGACGAGAACGGAATACGAGTATCGAAAACGGTGAAGTTACAGGCTAACCCGATTCTCCCCCGAACGCGGTGACCGCGCCGATGTCGGCGGCTCCGGTCAGGGTCATCAGCAGCCGATCCACGCCCAGGGCGATGCCGCCGCAGGGCGGCAGGCCCTGTTCGTCCAGGGCCGCGAGAAATGCACGGTCCAGCGGGTAGACCTCGGATCCGTCGGCGGCCCGCTCCAGCGCGCAGGTCTCGAACCGGCGGCGCTGCTCGGCCGGATCGGTCAGCTCACTGAACGCATTGGCGATCTCGAGGCCGCCGAGATAGAGCTCCCAGCGCTCGGCCACCCGCGGGTCGGCGGCGCCGCGCCGCGCCAGTGCCGCCACCTCTGCCGGGTAATCGATCAGCACGATGCCGCTGTCGCGCGGCAGGGACGGCTCCACGAGATTGACCATGTCGAGGTCGAAACGATCGGCATCGAACGCCGCCACCGGATCCCAGCCGGCATAACGCTGGTAGGCTTCCGACACGGTAAGCTGCGGCCAGGGGGCATCGACATCCACGCCACCGGCAGGCCAGCCGGCGAGTCGCTCTTCGCGCAGGGCACAGGCGGCATGGCGCACCAGCGCCTCGGTATCGGCCAGGATGTCCAGGTAGTCCGCCCCGATGCGGTACCATTCGAGCATGGTGAATTCCGTGCGGTGCCGCGAGCCGTGTTCGCCAGCGCGGAAGCAGGGGCCCAGCTGGAAGATCGGCGCAAGGCCCTCCGCCAGCAGCCGTTTCATGTGCAATTCCGGCGAGGTGCGCAAATACCAGTCACCGGCCGGAATCGCGTCAATATAGCGTTCAAGCGCGGGCGCGGGCAGCCGCACGGGCGTCTCGACCTCGATAAACCCGTTTTTCAGGAAAAACGCGCGAATGGCGACCAGCAAGTGGCTGCGAAGCTTCAGCATCTCCAGCCGGGCTCCGGTTCTCACCGTACCCGTTCCGAATAGGTGCCGTCGCGGGTATCGATCTTGATGATCTCGCCCTCGTTGACAAACAGCGGAACCTGTATCGCGTAGCCGCCCTCGATCGTGGCGGGCTTCAAGACATTGGTGGCGGTATTGCCACGGGCGCCCGGTTCGGTATGGATGATCTTGCGTTCCACGAAGATCGGCAGCTCGATGCCGATGGCGCGGTCGTTATGAAAGAGGACGTTCACCTCGATCTCCTCCTTCAGGAAGAAACGCTGATCGCCAAGAACGCTTTCGGAGAGCAGGACCTGCTCGTAGTTCTCGTCCATGAAGACATAGTGATCGCCGTCCTTGTACGAGTAGACCAGCGTCTTCTCCTCGAGCTGCGGCTTGTCGATCTTGTCATTCGAGCGGTACTGCTTCATCTGCGTCGAGCCGTCGATCATGCTCTTGATGCGGCAGGTGTAGATCGCCTGGCCCTTGCCGGGCTTCACAAAAGCGAATTCGGTGATCACATACGGGTGGCCATCCACCTCGATCTTGAGTCCCTTGCGCAAATCGGATGCTGAAAACATGTCTATCGTCCCCCTGGTCGCGTTGAAAAACAGCGTATCTTAATACGCGCCATCCCTTTATGTCAAACCGTTACGACAACCGTTATGGCAGGCTTGCATTCGCTTTTGCCGGGGGCTACGATGCCCGACGTATCCGCTTAACCGTTTTATAATGGCAACCCATGCAGAAACCGACAGACCGTTATACCGTGGCCTCCGAGGTCCGCTTCGCCGCGGCGGAGCGCTACCGGACGCTGACCGCCCCGTCGCCAGGCTGCGTCCGCCAGTCACCGGCAGGCTTCGCGCATACCGAGCGACACCTGCAATGCATCTGGTTCGACAGCGGCCTGCGGCCCGCCGAACTGACAACCGCCGACGGCGAATGGGTTGACGTGATCTCACCGGGACGCTGGAATCTGGAGGCGGGTCCTGATTTCCTGGATGCCACGCTGCAGATCGAAGGCGGTGACCGTCGTCGGCTTCAGGGCGACGTCGAGATCCATATCCACCCCGCCGACTGGGAACGCCATGGGCATGGCCGCGATCCGCGCTACCGGCGCGTGATCGCCCATGTCACCTATAGCGCGACCGCCACGCCACCCGCCAGCCTGCCGCCCGGCGCGGTCGCGATCCCCCTTGGCAAGGCCCTGGCCGCTAATCCGGCCTTTTCCATGGATGCCGTCGACCTGACGGCCTACCCGTATGCGGTCGCCACCGAGAATTGTCCCTGCGCGGCCATCCTCGCCACCTGGCAGTCCGATCGCGTGGCCGCCATGCTCGAGGCCGCTGGCGCCTGCCGCCTCGAGCAGAAAGCCGCCCGGCTGGCAGCCGCGCTACGCGAGCACGACGCCGACACCGTCCTTTATCGCGAGACCATGGCCGCGCTGGGCTACAAGCAGAACGCCGCCCCGTTCCGCATGCTGGCTGCGCGTATAGCGCCGGAAGTGCTGCGCCCGCTGACCCCGCTGGAGGCCTACGCCCTGTTGCTGGGCGTAGCGGGTCTGCTGCCGCCAAAACCATCACCGCGCTGGGATCCGGGAACCCGCGCCCTGCTGCGGCGACTGTGGGATGCCTGGTGGCCGCAGCAGACCCGCTGGGCGTCGGCGTGTCTGCCGGCCTCGGCATGGACGCTCTCCTCGCTGCGCCCGCAGAATCATCCGGTCCGCCGCCTGGCCGCTGCCGCCACGCTGTTTGCCGAAAACCGGCAATCGCCCTGGCAACGGCTACAGACCCAATGGCGGCGCACGGGGGGCATCGGCGAAACCGCCGTGTGGTTCGACCCGCCACCGCCGCTGGATCACTGGCTGCACCACCTCGGGTTCGGCGGGGCCACCCGGCCAAAACCGGTCGCGCTGGTCGGTCCCGACCGCCTGGCCGCCTGGGGAACCAATGTCGTGCTGCCCATGCTGGCAGCCAGCGGTGCGAATATGGAGGCCGTGCTACCCATGCTGCCGCCTGAACAGGTCAACAGCGTCATGCGCCAGACCGCCCACCGGCTGCTCGGCCGTGACCACAATCCGTCGCTCTATGCCAAGAGCGGCCTGCGCCAGCAGGGCCTGATGCAGATCTTCCACGACTTCTGTCTGACGCAGCGCACCGGCTGCGCCGGCTGCACGTTTCCCGCCGCCCTTGATTCTTCACTTTGTAAGGAAATAGCCGCCCGAAAGGAATTGATAGTATGAAGACCTCAAATGCGCTCGGCATCCGGTCGTGGGTAGTTGTACAGGTAACCGCGATTTTGCTCCTCGTGTCGGTTCCCCGCCGGGCTGACGGCGAAGACAGGATGGATTTCAAAACCCTCTATTACCAGGAAAGCGATCACCGGATGCAGATCATATCGCCGACTTTCATGGTCGAATATGATCTTTCGCCCACGTTGACAATCAAAATCGACGGGATCTATAATTCGATATCCGGCGCGACCCCAAGCGGGGCGCCACCGCTCAAAAACACCACTTATTACACAAGCGTCACCCAGTCGGGAGGGGGTGGGGATGTTTTTATCCCTGCACCGACGGACCCGGAATACGAAGACTACGACGACGATGATGACGATGATGATGACGATGATAAGATTCGCGCAAGGCTTTTCGGTAAATCAGGGCCCTATTATGCAAAAGCCGGAGCCACTCCAACAGCAACGCCTGCCCCCACCCCCTCGGCAGGATCTTCCTCAGGAAGCAGTTCGTCCACAACAGTGGCCAATACGGTGGCTGAGTATGACAAGGAAGGCAAGGCCCCGCGTGCCGATGTGGAGGACGAGCGGCTTGGTTTGAACGTAGAGCTGGCGAAACGCCTTGGACGGCATACGATCATTTTCCAGGGGGCATACAGCGAGGAGTCCGATTACATTTCGCGGGGCATTGCGCTCAGGGACAGTATCGATTTCAACCAGAAGAACACGACCATCACGCTGGGAGCGTCGTATGCCAATGACGAAGTGCATGCGGTCACCATGGCGGGACCGGAAGCCAAGGACAGCGTCGACATCATGGCCGGTGTGCTGCAGGTGCTCGACAAGAAGACAACCCTGACGTTGAATGCAACCGTTGGCATGACCGAGGGCTACCTGAACGATCCCTATAAGGTCGTCGAGTTGAATGGGTCGCTTGTAGCTGAACTGCGCCCGGATAATAAAGACAAGCAAATCCTGTATATGGCATTGAACCGCTATGTCGAGACGTTCAACGGTGCGTTTGAGTTGTCTTACCGGTACTATAACGACAGCTTTGGTATTCAGGCTCATACGGCGGGAATCGCCTGGTATCAAAAGATCGGATCGAAACTGATTGTGCGTCCTGCCGTACGCTACTATGTACAAAGTGCGGCGGACTTCTACGATACACAATTCACGGGCGATCCTGTTTTTTATTCCTCGGATTACCGGGTGTCTGAAATGTCGGCATGGGGGTATGGCGTGAAGTTGATCTGGCGGCCTGTTGACCGCCTTTCATTAGATGTGGCGGTGGACCACTACGTTCAGGAAGGTCTGGACGGTGTAACGGCGGACGACATGTATCCGAATGCTCTGTCGGTCATGGCGGGAGTGCGTATATGGCTGTAAAAACCAGAGCAATGCTCCGCGAAACGCTTCTGTGCTCGCCGATGGCCTCACATGGCGGCTACCACCGGTTGTCGTTTGATGCCATGGGCACGGTTAACGAGATTATTTTCTCGGCGCACAGTACGGCCCGCGCAATGGAATTCAGGGAGGCCATTTTCGATTGGCTGGCTGATTTCGAATTCAAGTATTCCGTATATATCGACAATTCGTTCATTTCGGAGATCAACCGTCAGGCGGGGCGTGCAGCGGTTCTGGTTGATCCCATGACTGACGAGCTGTTAGCGTTGTGTCACTGGTACAATTGGAAGACTCGCGGGCTGTTCGACGCCACCGCCGGGCCATTGCTGAATCTCTGGAGTTTTCATCGCAAGCATGACGTCCTGCCGAGTGGGGATGAGATCGAGCGTGCCCGTGCGCGCGTCGGCTGGGAGCATGTCGAGCGGTCCGAGGGGCGGGTGCGGCTCGGATATGAAGGCATGATCCTGGATTTTGGCGGCATCGGCAAGGAGTATGCGGTCGACTGCCTGATTCAGATGGCGCCGACGTTCGGCGTTGCGAATATGCTGGTCAATCTGGGGAGGGATATCAAAGCTATCGGCAGTCCGCCTGAGGGTGGTCCATGGCGTATTGGCCTGGAATTACCGGATGGTACAAACCGCTGCTGGGCGGGGGTCGGACTTGATCACATCGCGATCTGCTGTTCCGGGCATTATGCCCGTTGTTTCTTCCTGAACGGGATTCGGTACAGTCATATCATCAATCCCCAGACCGGATATCCCTCGACTGTGGACTGCGAGGCGGTGTGGGTATTGAGCCCATCGTGTGTCGAGGCGGGGATCCTGTCGACCACGTCCGCCTTGCTGGAAAGTGACGATGCATTACGGTTGATTGGGGCGGATGTCGGTGCAAGTGGATGCTATTGGAAAAAAGGAGGTCGGTATGAAACACGCATGTTCGATTCATATATCATTAAACGCAAGAAGAATGGTCATGCTCCTGCTGGCGGTGCTGCCGCTGCTACTGAATATGCCGGTGTTGCATGCTGAAGAATCCGGGGAGGCTGGGCAGACGTTTTACCCCCTGGAGTCGTTTGATCTTGAGGGGCCGTTGCCGGATCTGAAGGGAAAAATTGTTCTTCTGGATTTCTGGGCGTCGTGGTGCGGGCCCTGTGCGAAGTCCTTCCCCTCGCTGGATGCCTTGTATCAGGAATACCGAGAACGGGGGGTGGTTGTGCTGGGGATCAACCTCGACGAGAAGCGCTCCGGCATGGATGGCTTCCTGAAAAAACGGCCGGTAACGTTTCCGATCGTGCGTGATGCGAAGCAGAAGCTGGTGGCAAAAGCGAATGTGGGAAGCATGCCGACATCGCTGATCCTGGATCGCAGCGGACGAGAACGCTTTCGTCACAACGGGTTTCACGGGGAAAAAACGATAGCCGCCTTGCGCAAGCATTTTGATACGCTATTAGGGGAAAAATAATGCAGAAACGAGTACTCATTCTTTTGATGTTTGTATTGCTCCAACTGGGGGCGGGGTGCGCAGCGGTAAAACCCTGGGAGCGGGGAACGCTGTCGGATTACACGATGCGCCCAGACCGGGATCCGTTGAGTGATTCCCTGTATGAACATATATACTTCACGCGCGAGGGTGCCGCTGGTGGTCGCGGTGTCGGTGGCGGCGGCTGCGGCTGCAATTAAAAGCGCAATCAGAAGGATTAACGATGGAAGCTGAATGCAGCATTGCCCTGGCGGCGGTCAGTCGGGCGGCGGGGCTTTGTGAGGCGGTGCGACGGGCGACGGGCGGGGCGGACGCGATCACCAAGGATGACTGTTCCCCGGTCACGGTGGCCGATTTTGGCGCGCAGGCCTTGATCATCCACGCGTTGCGGCAGGCGTTCCCCGGCGACCCGGTCGTGGCCGAGGAAGAGGCAGGCTTACTGCACGCCGATGCGGCACTGCGCGAGCGCGTCTGGGGGTTCGTGCA
>CAZOXS010000179.1:0-6581 GCA_964583785.1 uncultured Victivallales bacterium | reverse complement strand
CGGTGAACGAGAACGGCGACGAGAGCGGATTACGAGTAAAGGCATTCCAATCGTTCACCGTTCTCGTCGCCGCTATCGTCAACCGAAAAAAGTCTACAGTCTGCAGTCTGCAGTCTGATTCCGAAGTCATCGGTAAGCCGTTTCAAATGCGCGGATGAGATCGTCGATCGGCTCCATGCCCACCGAAATGCGCAGCAATTCCGGGTCGATCCCTTCCTGGCGCAGCCGTTCACGGCCTTCCGGCGTGGTGACCAGATCGTAATGGGCCATATAGACATAGGCCATGCAGAGCGTGAACTCGGTGCCGAAACTGGGGCCCTTGAGCAGGTCCAGACGGTCATAGACCGTTTCCAGCGGTTTCGCGAATACGACCGAGACCACCCCGCCGTCGCCGCCGCCCGGTCGCCGCAGGGCGGCATACGCGGCCGCGGAATCAGGCTGGGTGGCCCAGTGGACCGCGCGCACAGCCGGGCTGGAACGGAAGTAGGCCGCCAAGGCCGCCGCATTGGCATTGATCACCGCCATGCGCGCCGCATAGCCCTGGACGCTTTCGGCCAGGTGCTGTAGATCACGGCCATAGGGCGTGCCATCCGGCACGGCGTCGCGCAGCCGCTGCCCCCATTCGGACTGCGGGTTGAACACCGCCGCCCCGCCCATCACATCGGCATGGCCGCTGGCGAACTTGGTCAGGCTCTCGATCACGACATCGGCATAGGGGAACACCTCGACATTGACCGGCGTGGGCATGGAAATGTCCACGATCAGCGGCAAATTGAAGCGGCGCGCGAGGGCACTCAGCCGGTCCAGATCGGGGGTCTGCAGCAGGGGATTGGTCATCACTTCGGTCGTGATACCGGCAATTTCCCCATGATGCGCCGTGATGTAGGCCTCGATGGCGTCCGGGGCGGTCGCCGCGAAATGCAGGTGCTGGCGGGTGGCAAAGCGGTCGAGAATCGCCGTGGTATCGAGATACAGCCAGCCGACCTGCAACCATTGATCGCGACCGCGCCGGTGCTGCAACCGGTTGAGGACGTCGAAGACCGAGAAATACGCGTTCATCCCGGAGGGATAGAGGCCGATCGCCCCGGCGGCGACGCCGTAAAGCCCCGCCAGACAACGCCGGACGGTAGCGGCGAAGGGGGTGCTTGGTTCCTGGTGCTTGGTTTCTGGTGCTTCGTGCTTCGTGCCTGGTGCTTGGTTGGGCGTTGGACATTGGACGTTCGACGTTCGATGTTCGATGTTCGATGTTCGATGCTGAGCACCCGTCTTCTGTCTTCCGTCTTCAGTCATCAGTCTTCCGTCTCCTATTTCGACTTTCGACTTTCGACTTTCGACTTTTCCCAGCCAATCCTCCGCCTGGCGCGACGAGAGCATCAGCCCGGTATGCTGCAGGAAGCGCTGCGCCTCGGCGAGTAGCCGCGCATCACCCGTCGGCAGCTCCACGGCGCCGAACGGCAGGCCGTCGAGCACCCTGAGGTCGCGCCCGAGAAACGTCATCAAGCGGGCACAAGCCGCCAGCTCATGCAGGGCCACCACCGGACCGGCGCAGCCGAAGCGCTCCCGTAGCTGCGTCTGGACCCGCTCGACCGTCCAATGCCGCACGAAGCGCGGGTATCCCGAGCAGACATGCCGGAAGACCGCTTCGGACTTCTCCTCGTAGCCGATCACATCGGCCAGCGTCGGCAGGCTCAGCGAGACGGCATGCTCGCTGGCCGGAATGCGTTTGCCACAGGGCAGGGTCATCGCGGCCTCCGGCGAACGTTCTTCGTTCCTGGTGCTTCGTGCGCTCCTGTCTTCGGTCCCCTTCTGACTTGCCCGTTTTCTGCCCCGTGCACAGCGGCTCGCGAGGACGCTCGCCCTCCCGAAGTCTGCGGTCTGCGGTCTGTAGTCTGCAGTCCCCTATTTCGACTTTCGACTTTCGACTCTCGGCCGCCCCCAGCCGGCTGGCCACGGCCTGCACCGCCAGCCGGGCGGTGGCGAAGGCGGCGGTCAGGTTGTAGCCACCGGTGGGGCCGTCGATGTCGAGCACCTCGCCCGCCAGGAAGAGGCCGGGGAGGCGACGGGACTCAAAGGTCGTGTTCGAGACCTCGGCCAGATCGACACCGCCGACCGTGACCATGGCTTCCTTCAGGGGGCGCATCCTGACGTTGTCGAGCCGGATGACCGCCGCGCCAGGGGCGGGACGGATATCCAGCACAGGGGTTTTCGCACCGGCACGGGAGAGCAGGCGCGTGGCATTGGATATGCAGCCGCCGCCCAGGCCCCAGCGCTCGACCTCCAGCAGTCCCTGCGTCTCGCCCAGCAGGGTCGGGCCATCGAACACCCGAACCGCAGCCTGCGTGAACGGCTTGCCGCTATGCCGCTGCATCCAGGGATCGGCCCATTCCAGACCGACCAGCCCCGCACGGAACGGCAGGACGCGCAGCCCCAATTCCCCGGCCATGCGCTGGCCATCGCCGACACTGCCGGTCTTGGGATAGCTCACGCCGCCGGTGGTCAGGAGGACGTGGCGGGCGTTGACCGCGAAGACGGCGGTATGTAGGCGGAAGCCGCCGCCTTCGAGCGGCTCGATCCGTTCCACGGGCGACTGCAGGCAGAGCGCCACGGCGTACTCGCGCAACTGGTCCTGAAAACAGTGGACCACATCCGGGGCGCGCTCCGAACGGGGAAAGACCTTGCCGTCGGAGGTGGTCATCAGCGGCAGGCCACGCTGCTCGAACCAGCGCATCAGCGCGGCGGGCGAGAAGGCCTGGATGGCCGGCTGCAGGAAGGTATCCAGCGGCGGGCCGAAGTCGGCGAGCATCTGGGCCGGTTCCAGGCGCGAGGAGAGATTGCAACGGCCATTGCCGCACATCAGCAGCTTGCTGCCGAAGCGGTGCTTGCGCTCGAGCAGCAGCGTGGGAATGCCCAGCTCGCCGGCGAGGCAGGCGGCCATCAGGCCGGCGGCACCGCCGCCGATGATGGCGAGGGGAGTCGGTTCGTTCTTATCGCTCATTTGTGGGCCTTGCACTTTGGACATTGGACATTGGACTGAAGACGGAAGACTTTAGACTGAAGACGGAAGACCTTCAACAAAAACAACGACACAAAAAACAACGGGGGTGCAGGATGCTGCCGCCACCCTGGGACCTGGAGGAGCCAGAACGTGGGTCGGGCACCTCTTCCCGACCGTTGCGGGAATTGTAGCTGGGGGCGGTGACCCCGGAAGGGCTGCCGCGCCAATCGCGTATACAATCGATCGTCGCAGGCCGCCGACTTATGCTCTGTAATCCGGTTTCAGCGAGGCCAGCTACAAGACTCGGCCGACTGCACGGCGGCTTATGCTCGGGGGGCAGGCAAGGTGCCTGCCCTACATAAAAAAAGGGCGGGCTCCGGTTGGAGCCCGCCCTTTGGTTGCATCGGTTATAGACCGCTTGGGGTGTTCGTGGCTACGACCCGGTAGAATTTCGGGGTGCCTGGCGCGGGTTCCCACCAGATGTTGGTGACCGGCGTTTCCGGTGTCGCCCCCGCCGTGCGCGGATACGTATCGATCAGATCATAGTTGGGATCCATCAGGTTCGTGCGCGCCCAGATGCCGTATGGCGGCAGGTTCGTGTCGACAAACACGCTGACCCACTCAACATAATTGGTTCCGTTCGCGTTCCGGACATCCGTCACCTTGAAGCTGAAGGCTGTGTTGGTCGGATCGGTGGATGCCAGCCAAGCCTGACGGGGTGTCATGCCATCCGCCCGTATCGGCGTATCGAGGTCACCAAGGGTAATCCCCGTATCGTCCAGCCATGTCGTCGGCGGATCATCAACACCGCCAGCTCCCACCACGACGACATCGACCGAGCCGGTCACCGTCACGTAGTTGACCTCATTCGACGGCGTGAAGACCACTTCCCATTGCGTTGTGCCAACCGGCGGGCGATTGGTTGGGTCCGCCACAAAGGCGAAATCGCCATCCACTGCCGCCCCGTTGTAGATGTTCGTCACCATGCCAGAGCCCAGCACAACATCCGCGAGTGTCTGGCCGTCTGTCAACTCACTGGTCGTCGGCAGCGTCTCAATCGCGGGCTGCGAGGCCAATGTGACCACTTCAACCATTCCATAAGCGGGCAGGGAGGCACCCGAATCATCCGGCGTAAAGATGACGGCATAGTTGGTTGTTCCTGCATTCGGCACGATGGCTGGATTAACGAACGTTATCTGACCGACAACGTTGGAGCCCGCCGCATTGGTGGCCGTGCCATAAACCCCGGCATCTGCGAGCGTCTGGCCATAGAACAGCGTATTCGAAACGTTAACGAACTCGATATAGGTTGCTTCGCGCTCGGCAAAAACGATTTGGTTGGATGTAACCACCAGGTCATCAATGTAGCCGGTTCCCTTGACGATTACGTTGGTAAAGGGGTCCGTTTCCGTTCGCGCCCGTCGATTACCAAACCATGAACCATTTTTAGTAGTCGATCTTTGTGGCCCTATATATGCCACTTCGTTCGATAAAGCCACCTCGTTGATATAAACCTTATATAGACGGGTTGGTTGCGCAGCAGGAGGAGACAATAGTGTTTGAAAGTCTGCAACAATGGTCAACCGAATCCAATCATCTTTACTTACCGTTCGATTCGAAATCGTGACCCACTCCGCGTAGGCCGTATTTGTGGGTGTGTGCATGACCACCGGATTGCCGTTCGTATTAAAATAGACGGCCGCCACTGTACCAGCTGCAGGAATCTCTGGAACGCCATCAAAAAAAACTGGGTTTATAACGACATCCAACCAGTTTGTGAGAGCAATTGTACCGGCATTAATTGTGTTTGTAACCCCGTTTTGAACATTCAGCACCAAGGCATGACTAGCAGCCGGAATTGGATAATCAAGCCCCATATAATTGTAGGTATAATTTGTCGAGACTATCACCGAATTCGTCTCGGCCGCAGTCCAAGCACTGCCAGCAACCGCGGTAAGGTTGCTGGCGGTGTCACCCTCGGTGTAGCTTTCGAAACTCTCGGCATAATTATCCGTGGTGGCAGCCACGGCCAACCCGGTGCAGGCCAACAGGCCGATGGTGATAAGTGACCGTGTCGCGAGGAATCTTGTTCTTTTCATAGCCTCTTCCTTCCTTGAGTTCTTCCAGCATTCCTGACTTTCCAGCCTGCTTTTAGACGCCTGTTTGTTCCTAAGGGATTCCCTTAGGCTGCTTTTATAGTACACCTCGGCGCAAGGGGCGTCAAATGGTTTTTTTGGTAAAATCGAAAATCGAAAGTCGAAAGTCGAAATGGGGAGGGAGGGAGGGGGGGGAGGGACTTTGGACATTAGACTTTGGACTTTGGACTTTGGGGATCCACGGCTTGGCAGCGGTAGCTACGGGAGCACGTGCTGCGCGGCCGAGGCTACGCTATATGCCGAGTTGTTTTTCGATAAAGCCGCACAAGGCTCTATTTGATTTCGGGGTGGCGCGGCACCGGTGCCAGGCAGCCCTTATTATGCATGCGCGTGCTCAAGATGCTGGGCAATCAACACCTTGATCAACGATTGCCTCGGAACGCCCAGGCGCTTTGCTTCTTTATCAAGCGAGTGAACCATCCAGACAGGAAAGTCCACGTTCACCCGTTTCTGCTCCTGTCCGGGGCGGGAAGCCTTAGTGAAATCAAGGAATCCGGTTATGTCCGCTCCAGATTCAAACGCCCTGTCAAAGTCTTTAGCCTTCATATACTTCCACCTCTTCCTTCCGGGACCGCCTAACCGAAATGATTCGGACGCGCTCCTCTCGATACGTGATGATGCCGGACCAGTGCTTGTCGGCGATTTTACCGATCACAAGCGAACGGGGTTCGTCCAAACTGCGCGCGGGTATCTCGATAAAATCGGTATCATCCCAAAGTGCTTGCGCTTCGACGAAGTCGATGCCGTGCTTGCCTTTGTTCGCCTCGCTCTTTTCGGGGTCAAACTCAAATATCATGGTATAGATACTATACCTTTAAGTGGTGCCTGTCAAGCAGTCCTGCTGTCGATACGCTAGCCGCTAGCGAAAAACCGGGGGATCTACGCTCTGGCGAGCGTAGCTACGGGGAGAGGGGGAGATCCACGGCTTGGCAGCCGTAGCTACAAGCGGCAACCTGATCACGCCACCAAGGAACAAAGAACGTTGCGCAGCAACCACGAACATACCCACAAAACCCCTACATTAAATTGACAAGTTTCAACTGGCATTTGTGTCCTTGTTTTAATACCCTATTACTGAAGGTAATAGAGAAACCAGTGGCCCCGTGGCCGAGCCACTGGCCTGCGAGAAGGAGACCGACCATGAAAATGTTTACACTACGCCTCGGCATCGCCCTCGGGATGCTGGCCACCATCACCCTGCGCGCCGATGTCGTGACCCAGGATTTCGAGGCGTTTCCTGCTGTCGATTTTTTCAACGGCCCAAACCATGTTCAAACCAACGGCTGGACTATCAACGATGTGCTGGTTCAAACAGAAGCAATATCCTATCTTCCTCCAAAATCAGGAACAAAGGTCGCGTGGCTGCCTGATTCCTCTGATTCCGGCATTGCGAACCCGACAAATAGCTATATCGAAACCCCACCGCTGAC
>CAZOXS010000178.1:0-2879 GCA_964583785.1 uncultured Victivallales bacterium | reverse complement strand
AACGGCGACGAGAGCGGACAACGAGTGGGAATTTGAATCGTTCACCGCTCTCGTCGCCGCTCTCGTTCACCGAAATAGTGCAGGCCAAATGGCCAACTTATAGGCAACTCAGGCAAACACCCCTATAACTGACCCATTACTTTAGCGGTTCCACAAAATCAGATCGGGGCGACTGGACGACCCTGAGAACGACGCGGATCCCTGCTGGGGCGCATGGGCAAGGGGAGACACGATGGTGTTGTTGAATCAGTACGGTACGGCCAGGTTGATGAATTCGGCTTCCACCTTGAAATGCCTGGCGAGCAGGTTGCCGAGGGCGCGTACGCCGAAAACCTCGGTGGCGTAGTGACCGCCGTAGAGGACGTTGATGCCGTACTCCTCCGCCACGGCGTAGGCCGCCAGGGCCGGCTCGCCGGTGACGTAGACATCAATCCCAACACGCCCCGCTTCGGCCGCCAGATCCGAGGCCCCGCCTGACACCACCGCAACCGACCGGACCCGCTGCTTGCCGAAGTCCATGCTCTGCATCGCGGCGGACCCGAGCACCGCCGCTGCCGTCTGCTTGAAGGCGGCATAGCTGACGGCTTTCGGCAGTTGACCGCTAAAGCCGATGTTCTGTCCGTGATAGTCGCCGAATGGTTTCAAGGCGCGTAGGCCGAGTGCCTTGGCAATGCAGGCGTTATTGCCGTAAAGCGGGTGCGCATCGAGTGGCAGGTGGCAGGCATAGAGCGCCATATCGCTGGCCAGCAGGAATTTTAGTCGCCGGTAGTTTAGATCCGTGACGCGGGCCAGCGAGTCGCCCCAACTGATGCCGTGGTGGCAGATCAGCAGATCGGCCTGGCGCGAGTGCGCGGCCTCGAAAAAGGCCATCGAGGCATCCACGCCGCAGCAGATGCGCTTGATGCGTCCGCGGTTCTCCACCTGCAGCCCGTTGTGCGATGCATCCCGGAACGCTTCCGGTTTCAGTTCCCGGTCCAGAAACGCGGTAATCTTGGTAAGTGCTTCCATACGTCCACCTCCTTTAGAAGACCGCATTGTAAGCACCACATTCCATAAGCGCAACAGTCGATTACGGTTGTTTCAGGATGCGCTATATGTTAGACCATACGGCATGAAAACACTGGAAATCGAGATCTTCTATTGCGAGGAGTGACGTGTTTGGAAAACAACAGGCCGATGACGATCCGTATGCGCTGCCAGGAAGCCGGATTGCCCCGTTGATGCGTCTGGGGTTCTACGCGCTGGTTTTTGCCGCGCTGGCGACGGTCTATGCGCTGTCGCAGTTCCGCGGGTTACGCGAGCCGGTGGCGATGGAGTCCGCCCAGATCGCCCGTCACCTGGCCGAAGGCCGCGGATTCGTGACCGATTGCGCGCGGCCATTCGATCTGTGGTACCTACAGACGCGCGAGCGGTTGCCGGCGGCGGAGGCACCGATCCCGGTGCTGTGGACGGCACCGGGCCTGCCGCTGCTGCAGGCAGGCTTGCTGCGACTGGTGCGTCCGGCCTATGCGGTCGATGCCGCCGGCGGGGGCCGGCTGGTGCCGGCCGAGACGCGGGTACTGGTCCCGCTGGGGGTTGGTCTGCTGCTGCTGACCGTGCTGGCGGTCTGGTTGCTGGGAAGCGTGCTTTTCGGCGACCGCGTGGCCTTGCCGGCGGCGGCGGCCTATGCGGTTTCCGATCTCGCGCTGTCCGGTTCGCTTTCCGGCCTGCCGCTGACGCTATCGGCACCGGCGATCATGCTGGCGTTGTGGCTGGCGATTCTGGCCGTGCGCCGCTCCGCCACCGTGGAGCAGGTCTGGGGCGTGGCGGGTTTAACCGTGCTGGCCGGAGTCTGTAGCACCGTGGCGGTGCTCTCGGATTACGCGATGCTGGTGGCCGCCCTGGCGGTGGCCGGACTGCTCGGCATGGAGCTACAGCGCCGCCGCTGGCTGCTGCTGCCACTGTTCGTGCTGGTTGTGCTGCTGGCGTTGGCCCCCTGGCTGATGCGCAATCTGGCCACCGGCACGGGCCTGCTGGGTGCATGGCCATATGCGGCGCTGCGCGAGACCGCGCTGTTCCCAGGGGACGCGCTGGAACGCAGCGCAGACCCCCTGTTCAACGCCTACCGCAGTAGTGCCGCGGTTCGCCAGGGGCTGGCCACCCGGCTGATCGCACTCTTCAGCGGGACAGGTTTTGTGCGGGGTGGCGTGATGTTCTGTTTTTTCCTGCTGGCGCTTTTCCAGCGCAGCGAACAGTCGTTCGTTCGCATCTTGAAGGGACTGGCGGTGGCGGCCCTGGTCCTGCTGGCGCTGCTGCCGCCGCTGCCGGGGACGGTCGCGGGTTCGGGCTGGGTCGCGCTTTATCCGCTGATGGTCGTTTTCGGGATGGGCGCGTTTGTGCAGGCGCTGGATCACGAGGAGTTCTTTGATGCGGCGGTGCGGCCGCTGCTGCTGGGGCTGCTGCTGGCACTTTGTCTGCTGCCGGCCGGGCTGCGGATGGTGCGTGGCGTGGCGTCCGCCTATCCGCCCTATCACGCCCCGATCCAGCATTTCGTGGGCGGCGTGCCGGGAGATGGGGAATTGCTTGTGACGGATATTCCGTGGGCAACCGCCTGGTATGGCGGCTGCAAGTCCGTGCTCCTTCCTAACCAACCCGAAGATATCGCCGGGCTGGCCGGTACGGGCTGGGCGCAGGTCGGCGGGCTTTACCTGACCGGAACTGCTGGCGGCGATCCGCTCTGGACGCTGATGCGGCTGGGGCGGCAGGTGCCCGAAGTCGTGCCGCTGCGCAGCGGCGTCAGCCTGCCGGTCGGCCGCATCGACCAGCTCCTGCTAACCCGCGAGGAACGCTGGGAATCGGAATGATCAGTTAGACGAGGCACTTGCAGAACCCCTCGTGGT